>JBBRJI010000118.1:0-11378 GCA_038219625.1 Pirellulales bacterium
TCCGCTGTTTTTACTCCCACTGCCTCCATCGACTTGATAGACGGACTCAGGGCCAGCCGGAACCCCAAGACGTTGTCCCGGTTCGTCGGAACGAACGTGCCACGGAACGCTGACCGGCAAAGCGCGGCCCCGATGTACCAACTGCCGCCACGGAACACCCGGAACGAGCCCTTCAGTGGCCCTAAAGAGTCTTTCACATGACTTCTGTCGTACTTCTGCGCATACCAATCCTGGCACCACTCCCAAGCATTCCCGTGCATGTCAAATAGTCCCCAGCCGTTTGGCAGTTTGCTGCCGCATGCCGAAGCATCACGGGCGTTGGCCGACGAAAATATCGCGTAATCTCGCAAAAATTGCGGACTGTCGAAATCATCGTTACCATAGCAGAACATGGTTTCACTTCGTGCACGACAAGCGTACTCCCATTCGGCTTCCGTGGGCAGCCGGTAACCATTGCCTTCGATTCGGTCGACCGTCGCCTCCGTAATCCTGAGGGTCTTTGGATCGCGCTCAATTGGCTCGACCAGCCGATAGCTGGGCTTGTCGAAACCATGCAGCTCACTCAGCTTATTACAAAACTCTACAGCTTCAAACCAGGACACATTCACCATGGGCAAAGACGAGCCAGCATTCGTTTCCTCGATGTCGGGGAACTGCAGAACCTCTTTGAAAAGTGCCGCTGTCACTTCGCGGTCGCTCAACCAAAAGTCCTTCGTGATTTCAACGATGGGCGCTGCCTGATCGCCATCCCAATCTTCCTTCGATCCCATAGAAAACTGTCCATGCGGAATCAACACAAACGTCATCTCACTCTTACCAGTTTTGCGAACAAGCCATTTCTGATCCGATGCACTTTCCTTTGGCAATTCGACGGACGGAGATTCTCCCCATTGCCGTAGCGCCCAGTCGGCAGCGCTGTGCGTTCCGCTGCCGTCAGCGTTACGATAAAGCTCTTGAAGCACAGCGATAATCGACCCTCGTTGATCGGAAGCTTTCGGATCAACCCGTCCCAGTACACAACACATGGCTGAACGAAAGGCGTCGTTCTTGCTTTGGGAGATTAGCGGGAGCAAGTCCTTCACATCCGGTGCCCAATCCGTCCACAGTTTGTGGATCAACTCGGTGCGGTCACTGGGATCTGCGTCCAGCTCGGCCATCGCCTCTGCCGGTCGGGCATCTTTTATTGCGATTGCGAGGGAGGCGTATCGGCGCTTCGCGGGCAGAGACTTCGACTCGGTAGTTAGTTTAAGTAATGCGGCATTTACATTGAGAGACTTCGGCAAGGCCGCGAGCGCTCGGCCAAAGTTGCGGTATTCTTCCGGTTTTGCATTGGGAATCTCTCTGAGCAAGTTTTGAAGTTCCTCCTGCGTTATGGCTGCGAAGCGAGCCAAGGCATACGCAGTTTGGCGTCGCTGATGCGGTTTGAGTTGCTCGTTCGCAGATGCCGCATGCAGGCGCCCAACTACCAGAGGCCGATAGAACTGCAATCCCTGAAATGCAGTCTCAAAACCTTCCGGCGCTGCATTAGACAGAATGTTGAAACTGTTCGCGGCATTAATGACAAAGGTGAAACCTGCAACTAGGCAAGCAAGGCCAGTGAGGGCTCCTCCAACTAAGCGTGTTCGGTTTCGTGCTGATCGAATGCTGACGCTCAAAAAATGCCGTTCGTCTTGCTCCATTTCTTGCGGGTGGGAAGAATAGAATTGCCGGGCTTCGCGTAACGCTCCTGCGTGCAACATAGAACTTGGGTCGCCTTTGAACTGCTCAAGATAGGGAACTAGTCGACTTCGCCACTGCAAGAATGTTCGGTCTTTTTCAATCCACTTTGTCAGCCTATTCCAGCGTCGCAGCAACTCCTCGTGGGCCACCTCGACAGTTTCCCCTCCAATCTCCTGACCAACGACTAGGCTCCCCTGACGCGAGGTGACCAGAAGTCGCCAATCAGGGCCTGCAAGTCGTCGCACGATACGCTGCGAGGTTTCGTCCAGCGACCGGAAATCAGCACGACGCCGGGTGTCTTCTTCGGTTTTGGAACCGGCGCGAACGAGACGCCTGAACAGCGCGGGCATAGCATCCTTTTCACCTTCATTCAGCTTTCCGTAGAATTCTTCCGCCCGATTGGCAATCGCGCCACTTAGACAACCTAACGCCTCGTACTTAGCGTGTGTCATTTCGCCTGCGTCTCGCCCTTTCCAAAGCGCCTCGAGTGCGAATTCCAGCAGCGGCAATCGGCCTGGTTCTTCTCTGGCATCGCCGAGCAGTCGTTTCACTAGCCCATCCTGAAACTTAAGACCGATCTTTTCAGCCGGTTTCTCGATCGCAGCCCGTAACTCTTCCGTACTCATGGGACCAAGTGGAAGCGTGGAGGTTTCGAGCCGGTCCAGCAGCGGCCGATTCTGGAGCAGTTCGCTGTAGAAGTCGCTTCGCACGGTCAGGACGACGGAGAGCGGAGAGCTGTCACTGGCCGTTGCATCCAGCAGTTGTTCGATGAATTGCTTCCGTTCATTGGCTTCATTGGCTTCTTTGCATTGCGTGTACAGCTCTTCCCATTGGTCCACGACCAACAACAGCCTCTGCGAGCCTTTCTGTTTTTGAAGAACGATCTGGACGAGATCAGCAAGGCTGAGATTGCCTTCCGCAAGGGACTTCGCCCTCTCATTGGCCTGAATGCGAAGATCAACATCATCTGCAACATCGGGCCAGAGCATCGGAGCGAGCGCGTGCAGGAGGCTGTTCAGTGGCCTTTCTGCCGGAACCATCGTGGCGATTTCCCAGATGGTCTGTCTGTCGGAACGAAGTTGCGGGACTAGGCCCGCGCGAGCGACTGAAGACTTGCCGCTGCCGGATCCTCCCACAACTGCGACAAGGCGATGGCGGGCGACTTGGCTGACGAGATCGTCAATGTATTTCTGCCTGCCGAAAAAGAAGGCCGCGTCTTCTTCCCGGAATGGAAGCAGGCCGCGGTACGGACACACCTCGTTCCGCGGCAACTTTCCGCCGACGGTCTGGCGGGCTTGACGCATTATCGCAGCCGCGAGCAGGTCGAGTTGTTCGTTAGCCGGTGAACCATCGCGCAGATCAACCCACATCTGTTGGGAGAGGAAACCCAAGGGTGGTTCACAACCGGTCAGCAGCACAGGCACGACCGGGAACTGCTTGTCTTTCGTTTGTTGGTCAAGAACCCAGGATTTTTCCTTTTGTTGCCACCGACCCATCTCATACGGACCAATGAAGACGACCGCTGAGCGGCTGGCGGCCATGGCCTTCTCCAGGGCAAGCACCCAATCCTGCCCTGGTTGCAGATACCATTGGTCCAAGAAGCAGGAGCATTTTCGTTTTTGCAACTCTTCAGCGACACGTAGCACAGTTGGCCGATCGAGAGAGTTATAGCTCAGGAAAACGTCGTAGGTTGCCTCAGTCACGTTCACGATCATTCCCCGCCGTTTGAGGATCTGGAATTCACTTAAATCACCGGTCGTATTCTAGCTCAAGTATTGATTTGCGTGTTTCTAATCAGCTCGAATCGCCCGACCTCAGTTGGTTCATCAGCACAGCCGCACGGCGGATTGCACCGATGCGGGAAATGGTTGCTGCGCAGCTCACTCGGGAGCAGCGGTCCTGAGTTATGAGCCGATAAGTATCTCATGAGGGCGTGTCCTGAGAGCGCAACGCAGGTTCGACGACTGCATTCCTCTTGTTCCGACAAGGTTTCGGACTTTGACCAAGCGTCCCCTGGCGAGGCCACCCTCCGTTATCTCAGTGGACTCCTGTTCAAATTATCCTTGCCCAGAGCAATTCAAAGAAGTGAGTCGAACAGGAGGACACCGAGGAAACAGAGACATTGGAAAACCAGTCGATCGGTTGCTGTTCGATTCAACTGGCGTCGCTGAAATGTAGAAAGCCGAAACTATTGATTTCGTAGGTGTTCGGAAGATCGGATCCATCTATCGCGCCTAGCAATCATGAAGAAACTTAGTGAGAATCATCAGTACAAACTGGCGACGCTCACATACCTAGCTACGGCGTGCCGGTTGCTAGGCAAGAATTCAGAAGCAATCGAGTTGTACGAAAGGGTCCGTGACGTTCAGGTAAAGCAAGTGGGTGCAGACCACCCATCGTGCTTAACGACCATTTGGTGCTTGGCAAACGCGAATGAAGTAGCTGGCAATCTTCCGGAGGCGGCAGATTTGTTTAAGAAAGCAGCCACTGGTTTCGAACAACGAGAGTTTCAGGATGCCGACGCCGTCCTTGCAATTCGGAGTCTAATCAAAGTCTACGAAAAGATGAATGAGTTCGAGCAGGAGGAGGCATGGCGGCGAAAGTGGCTGGTCGTTCAAGAGACCGTGGAAGCATCTCCTCCAAAAAGCCATACGCCTCCAAGAAGTCCATATTACCTACCGCCATCGTGAAGTCGATCGGATTCCAATTCCGTTCGCAACGGAAGCATCGCGCAAGGTTCGTCTTGGGATTTACAGATGTTTGCGATTCTCTGCATTCCGGACAGACGAATAGTATTACGCCATCCTCCCTCGCTTTCCATGTCCAACCAAGCCTACGGAACAAGTGTCTAAAATCGATCTGGTTGCGGAGTTCTCGCGATCGATCCCGGCGAATTACTGTTCGCTCTTTGCCCTGGCCGCTTAATTCATTGCCCATCGTTGCTCTCCTCTAATTCCAATGAAGTTCTTGAGCCGCTTGTCGAAAGATCTCTTCGTCGATCCTCCAAGTGCGTCGAGACACGGCACCCAGCAAGCAAGCCGTTGCTGCATTGTTGATGCAACGTGGGTTGCCACCGGTAAACTCATGAATCAGATCCTTCACCCCGTCATCGAAGAGCTTCACGTCGCCACCGCCACTCCGAACCGAATAGTCGATGTACTTGCGAGTTTGGTCTTTCGAAAGTGGCTTCAGCTGATAGCGAACACTCACTCGTTTGACGATATCGGCATACTCCGCTCGCATGAGTGTATGCCGCAGCGGTTCTTGACCAACCAACAAGATCTTCAGCGGTGGGCCAGCTTTGCTCCAAGTTCTGCTTTCAAGATCTGGTTGATGACACGATCGGATCGCAACGGTTGCTCGCGTTTGATCGCAACGGCTCGAGTGACGCGAGCCTCCAGGGAGCGTCTGGGTTGTCCGCGATCGGAACGGGGTTGTTTCAGGATCCCTTGAAATCCACCTTGGCGCATTCGTTGGAACCAGCGCCAAAGGGTGCGGACGGAGACCTTGGCTCGCTTGCCGTTGGGAAAGAGGCGCTCTTCAGAAGCGACGCTCTGCATGTACGCTTCGCGCTGCCCGCTTGGAATCTCTCCTGTGAGGAGCGGGCTGATGAGAGCCGTTCGAAAGGCGGCCCACGCAAGTTCGTTAGAATCCATCAAGTCCACTCCGCTGGTTATTCAAGTTCGATCGAATGAATTGAGCAGAGCGGTAAGTTAAATCAGGGAGCCCTAGGTTTCGTTGCAAAGCGTGGGAAGAATCGCTCTTTTGGAAAGGCGGTATCCCATTGAGAAATCAGGTTGAGCAATCGGTTCGCATTACGCAAAATTTGAGCTCGCAATTCGGTTCGATACTTGCGTGGCGTGATGGCTCCGGTGAATCGGTGGGTGGTCGATTCAGGAAAGGTTTTTAGAAAGAGTTCCACACCTGAATTGAGCGAAATTGTCATTGCCCCGAGATAGGTAAGGAATCTCCAAAGCGTGGTATGAGACAGGGCATGGTCTTGGGCGTGTGCATGCAGCAAACAGATGCACGCTTCCCCATTTTCATTCAACGGCTAAATGGAAAATTCCCGCGCGACGGAAGGCGGGGTTCACAGAAGCATGCGCTATAGCTGGGTTCAAGGCTGGGTTGTATTAGAATTTCCCCTGCCACTCATTCTGAGAATACCCCTGCATCTATCCGCCAACCAAAGTGGCAACTAGCAGTCAGGACAGTGCCGGCACTCGGTAAGAATGATTTCGGCGCTCAATGGCTGGCCTGCATATACCACGATTGTGGCTAAACCTACGTTACCCTCAACAGCGTACATCTTTGGGCCAGAGTACTGGCGAGGGCTTTTTTGTAGGGCTCCTGCTTTTCCAACTGCGATCCGGCTTATACGGGCGCTTTCCCTAATCTTGGTATGTCCAGGCATACCGCTTTCTCGAAACCTATCTCGCCTTTGAACGAACTCAAGGAACCCAAAAGCGAGTAATCGCTGTTAAAGACGCTTCTTGCCTTCAAGTCGAATGAAACTGTGGGGACACAAAACAGGCCTCAAATGCTACCGAAAGCGAGTGTCTCACGTAGAACTAAGAAATTATTAAATAACTTTACCAGATTCATTCGGCAGCCAGTCAGGTGGCTTTTTGTGAACGTCAGCTCCGTAATCGCGTCCAAGGGTACACGAAAGTCCCGTTTGGGCAGGAACATAAAGAAGTGCAAGTACTTAACGCTGAGTACCAGCCCACCATTGCCACGGACCTGCCAGACGCCCGCGGACTCCAGCCCAAAGCTGTTCGCCTTGAGGTCCTTCATGAGGATTTCGTCCGATCCGTAGTGCGCAGCAATCCGAGCCTCAACCGGGCCTTTCAATAAGTACAAGACGAGTTTGGGGACTACTCCCAGCACGAGCATGATGACAACGACGCCCAACGCAACTAAACCGATGATTTCGAACGTCGTCATCACAATCCCCGGTTAGTAGGCCGAACGACGCCGATGATCCAGCGACGCAGAATCCAATCCTCTATATGTTATGCACTTTGGTAATTTGCTCGAACCAGCCTTGGACCCGTGTAGCACAAGTCGCGGTGCCTTGGTTTGGTGGCAATTGGTTAAGCTACTTTACGCGAATCCACACGGAAAGTGTATGAGCGCTGCCAGCTTTGCTCGTGAATTCAGTCGGTCGTTTCTCACCCGCACACGCGATCATGACATCGCCTTCGATCTTTGAAATTTGTTTCAACGTAGTCCCGGCAAGGGCGCCTTCGACGTATTTGACGTCCGTATGGTTAGGAAATTGAGGATCGCGTTTGCTTGTACCTTTGGACTAGAAGTCCCCGTTCATGGTGACAGTCCATCCATCTTCAGTAACAATATTTAGCGTCGATGATCCAAGCGGGATGTCTTTGCCGTTCACGATTACGGCGACCATACGCCATGTACCCAGGTATGGATTGGCACCTGGTTTGGGGGCATCGGCCCACGCAAACTTGTTGAGTGCGAGCGTGCTTAACGCCAAGAAGAAAATCAACATTGACGTTGCGATAGATGTCCGCATCATGATCCCTTTCGTTAGCAGTGCATAACAAGAAATATGCCAATGTCGGCAAAAACTTTTAAAACGTTCGCCCTAATCTGGCAGCTCAACCACGCGTTGTCAATCATTTCGTTGACGATCGTCAAAGCCCATCCGGATTATGCTGATCACTCGCCTGGATTTCGCCGACGTCGCCGCCGAGGAGATTGCGACCGCGAAGGCCGCGGCCGGGAAGAAGTTTTCCTACGGTCCGATTCCGTTCCGGTGCTTCGGCGAGGTGATTCGCAACTATCGGACCTTTGCGGGAGTCAACAAAGCCTGTTTGAGCACGCTGTCCGCAGGCTTGTCCGACAACCAGATACCGAAAAGTGCTTGCTTAAACTTCGCACCTGCAACAGTTCCCTTGAGTTTGCCATTCTTATTTACAATGACGCCGTACTGCGGGAGATAGACCATGTCGAAAACATCTCCCTTCTTGATTTCGTCCTTAAAGCACTCTCGAAACTGCTGAATCTCCTGGCGAATTTCGCGAGTATCTCCACCGGTAGTGTTTTTGAAGCCCTCTTCGAGCGAGTCGATGAGGCTGCTCTGACTTACAAAGCTGGAAGTGATTTGGATTCGAAGCGCCATGGGTTCATCCGCTGCGATGATTGTGGCTGAATTGTTATTGGGTTTTGTCAGGTACAAACCCGCAACATAGAGCTCGAGAAACGTCTTCGTCCGTACGCCCGAGCCGTTGAGAATCAAGCGATGCTCGCCAGCTTGAAACTGCGATGGAAGCTTCTCCGTTGCGGAGGCATCCGACATACCAATGTTTAAGCCCATAAGAATAAGAGCCGCGGTCAAAAAAGTCCTCGTCATATTTCGTCACTTCCGTTTTTAGAATCGTAAGACAAAGTTCCAATCCTCTAATGCATCCCACACGATGGCGAGTGTGCATAACCTCGGACTGTAGCAATTCCCGCCTGACAAGAAAACACGAGTTGCTCGCTTCCAGCCTGTGGGCCGGAAAAAACTTTAGTAGTCAGCTCCAATGATAGTTGGGAAGGCCAATCGTCCCACCCGGCTCGCGTCAGGCCAGGTGGCCGGGTACAACCGGAGGGTTACCGGGCTTCCTTGGCGCCGAGGTCGGGGGCAGCACCGAGGTAGCGGACGCCGCTGATGATCCGGCCCGCATCGATGTCCGGACTGGTGTTACGCAGGGTGACATCGCCCGGGGGCGCGGTGAGCTGCGGGTCACTGGCGAGGTTGACGCCCCACCCGAGGGTGCTGTGCTCGTCTCGAGCTACTCGTCGTATCTGGGTTAAAGCTTCTTGTCCGGCGGGAACATGCCCACGCGGTGCAGTTGCAGCCACTGCCGTGAGAAGTCGTCGATGAAGCGGTTGATCCGGCTGTCTGTCAACATTCGGTCCACTTCTTGCGATAGTAGGACGGACATCTCTGTCCGTCGCGCTTCGGATTCCACGGATTGGAAGTCCGTCGTACAAAGGGTGCCGTTTTGGGCTGCATTGAACAACCCTTCATCCGGCATCGAACTCCAGAGGAAATACGAGAGCCGCGAGGCGAGTTCCCAGTCCGTGAGCCGTTCGCGCGCCACCGGTTCGCCCTCGACGAGGTAGAGGAAGTTCTGAGACCTGTCGATATTCTGACTCAGGACACGCCCTCCTGTGTACCTTGGCCTTCTGCCGTTACCGCGCAGGTGCGATTACGATGCAGCTTAAAAGAACACCAACTGAAGTCGGGCTTTGAACAGTCGGGGCGACAAGACACAGTTAGAACTTTTTATCGCCGGAGTCCAGGGTTGGGAAGCTTACCAGCGTCGGCGGCTGGATGGCTGAAAGCCTGTCGAGCGTGTGGCTTAGCGAGTCGCGATGTCTTTCAACCGCTCAGCCAGCGCCGGTGCGATGACTGCGGTCGGCGCCATTTTGTTCATCACGTAGGCAAAGGTGATGCGGCGATCCACGTCGATAATCACTGTCGAGCCGCCCGCGCCGCCCCAGCAACACACCCGGCCTTCCGGGGTCAGGCCTCTTTGTTCCGTTTCGGGGCTGGGAGTCGAATTCGTTTGCGTCATGTGGACGCATTGTAGATTCAAGGTTGAGTCTTCTGGAGATCGATTCCACCCAACCCACTTTGCCAAGCGGTTGGAAGGTTTGAGTTTTCTCGTTGAATTTTGGCGGATTTGTCGCTTGTTACTGTTGGCGTTTTGCAATCGATTTGCTAATCCTATCCATGGCGTGAATCGATCTCGATGAACAACCAGGAGCTAGCATGCAAGCATTTCGGGTGATTGACTCACATACCGGCGGTGAACCGACGCGCACCATTGTCGAGGGAGGCCCGCGCCTTATCGGCGACTCCATGGCTTCACAACTTGATGATATGCGAGTCAACCACGATGGATTCAGGCGCGCCATCGTCAATGAACCACGAGGGTCGGAGGTTATGGTTGGAGCGTACTTGACGCAAGCCCTCGATCCTGACAATCATTGTGGCATCATCTTCTTTAACAATGTTGGCTACCTTGGTATGTGCGGTCACGGAACGATTGGGGTCGTGGCGACCTTGGCCTACCTTGGCAAACTGACCACTGGTGTGCATCGTTTCGAAACCGTGGCCGGAACTGTGAACGCAACGCTGCACGCTGACTCAACCGTGACCATCGAAAACGTGCCAAGCTATCGTTCGCACAAGGCAATCGAATTGGATTTGGGTGGGCTTGGAAAAGTTAAGGCCGACATCGCTTACGCGGGCAATTGGTTTTGTCTGGTTGAGTCACCGAATCGTGACGACTTAGACCGTCCCGTTTCCGAATTGCTCGAACTTTCGAGTCGCATCCTAACATCATGCCGACGAATTTTTCCGGAAGTCGACCATGTCGAACTCTTTGGCCCAACCAAAACGGGTTCCGCCAATTCGAGAAACTTTGTGTTGTGCCCCGGTGGCATGTATGACCGTTCTCCGTGTGGAACCGGCACCAGCGCAAAACTTGCCTGCTTGGCCGCCGATGAAAAGCTGGCTGAAGGAGAAGTCTGGATCCAAGAGAGTATTATAGGAAGTACATTTCAAGCGAGTTATCGATGGCTTGATCGGCAGAGTGGGCGTGTCGTTCCAAAGATTTCAGGGCGAGCGTTTGTCAACGCAGACGGTCATGTGATCGTTGACGAGCAAGATCCGTTTGCGTGGGGACGGTAACTACCAGCGTTGGGTCGCTTGTGAATTGCGCAAGACCTCGCTGGCCTCATCGCTCAGTCCATACTGGTTGGTCGGCTGATTGAGTTCGAGGAAAATAATGTATTTGGAATGGTCTGCTCCGGCATAAATAATGGGCGCAGGCGAGATTTGCATGACGCTGGTGATGCGGTTGTTCCAACGCGTAGTGAACAGTTGCCCGCCAAGGCTTTGCTCTGGTTTCAGTTGATAGAATTGGACCATCAAATTAGCCAACTGCGTCGGATCCCCAGTTAGACCGTGAAGATTGATTCGCTTCAACGTTTGACTCGAGTCGAAATAGTAGGTCAACGTGCCTGCGATGTCTTTCGGATGCGTTCCGGTGATGAGCGGAACTCGCAATCCGTCCATTTGGACATTAGAAGTAACGGTGGAAACGCGAGCAAAGCGTTGCGGCAACCAGCCCGGCACGATGTCAAACCGCAGCACTTCGCGCAAGTCGTAAACGACGCCACCGCCAACGGCTGTGTTTGGCTGCTGTTGGATTTGGCTAAGCGTCGGCGTGCCTAGCGTGTAGTCCCAAAGCTGATCGGTTTTGCCCGGAACGGCGACTGCCGGTCCAGATCTCGTTTCAAGATAAGGACTTGGAATGGAGCTGCCATTCGGGAAAGTAGACATGGCTTGCGTCGTAGCCTGCTGCGTTGTGGCCGGTCCCAGGGGCTGGATGGTTGCTGGTCCAAAAACAGTAGAAATAACTTGTCCGTTGGGAGCGAAATGGGGCATTCCAGCCTGAGGCCCGACCGCCGCATAGTTGTTGCTGGGGCTACTCCGTTCATTCTGAGTCCACGTGGATGTCTGGGACGCTGAAACGGATGGCGAACGGCCTGAGACATTGGCTGCCAACAAGGAATACGGATCCGATGACGCGTAATTGGATGGAGCGTAATTCGGTTCCTGTGCGTTTGGC
>JBBRJI010000119.1:0-11300 GCA_038219625.1 Pirellulales bacterium
GCCAAATGGTTGGAAAGCATATGCGGCGTGCCGGGTGAACTATGTCGTACCACCACAGCATCGACTAGCATGGCCTCAATGGTCTTAGCGGTATCGATGAAGGTTTCGCCCTTGGCAACACTGGAACCACTTGAGGAGAACTCGACCGTGTCGGCACCAAGTCGTTTGGCTGCTAGTGAAAAACTGTTCTTCGTTCGCGTACTATTTTCGAAAAACAAATTCGCAACCGTACGCCCTTTGAGCAAATCGAGCTTGCTTCGCCCGTTTGAAGTTGCCGCGTGCAGGACCTCAGCGTAGTCCAGAATCAAGTTGATTTCGTTCGCGGTCAGGTGCTCCAATCCCAATAAATGCTTGTGTTTCCACGAATCTGGGATCCGCGGAGCATTGATGAGGGCGTGAGGTGTTGTCACGGCTAGGGCGGACTCTTGAGACATGAACTTTCTCTCAGTGCGTCTAAATTGCAGTTGCACTGATTCTAAAGTTCATTGTTGAGATGCGGAAGGAGCCAACTTGCCGTGAATGTCAGAAAGCGTCTTCCTCAGTTTCCGCAACGGTCGACTTCTTCTCACCCAGGATCAAGTCACACGCAGCTCGTAGCTCCTTTACCGATTTGGTAACCGCTATCGTAAGCGACGTTAGATCTTTAATGCTGTGGTCGTTGAGTTCTTCCTGAAACAGCTCAACCTTGGCCAGAAGTCCCGTTACTTTATCCTTTTCTTCCGCGGAAACCACGGTCACTAGGCCCTTGTCCACGTTCGAAGAAGCTGCTTGTGCATTGATCGGTTTTCTGGGCGCACCATTCAATGCAACGTGGATCCGTTCAAATCGTTGGTGCGCGATTCGTCTGGCATTCTTAACTTCCTTGGGTAGTTCTTCGGCAGGATTCTTTTTTTGGTTCGGCTTCGTTCCACCCATTGCCGGTCCGTAGCCGCCGCCGTCGCCTCCATCCATCGCCGGACCTCCTGAACTGGACATTTCGCCCATGCCTCCTCCTGGATAGCCTGAGCCACCACCCATCAAACCCGCGGAGTTCGTAATTCGTTTCCGCCAGTCCTTTATCGATTGCTTCACAAACGTAGCGATGGCCTTCTCTAAGGTTATCACCTCCTCGGGCGTCAAGCTCACGGTTTTGATGGTACCGAAGCTGAGCAATGCTGTCTCAACCAACCACTCCGATTTCTGTTCATCAATGATCTTGAGCAACGCAGGGGCCAATGCGGTTTCCGCAAGCTTTCCCGGCCCCTTGTCGGAATCGAGTTTGGCGATTTCGGTCAGGCATAGTATGACTTGTTCTGTCAGATAGTTATGTGCATCTGGATCTCGGTTTACCGGTGCAGGACTTGTCATTTGAGACTGTAGAATCGAAACAAATTTGTTGAGGCCAACTTCACTAACCTGTCCGGCACGGATATGCCGAACAAGTGCGTTCAAGCCACAGCTCGTCAAACCGTCATTCTCCTTTTGCTCTATGAACTCGAGAAGGCTTTGCTGAACTAGTTTTTCGGGCTTCGCTGCACCATTGGTCGCTACCTCAGAATTGAGACGCCCGAGCAGGATAGCCGCGTTGATTCGAGTCTGTGGAGCAAATGTTTTTCCATCTTTGTCTTTACCAGACAATTCACGCATTTGAGCGATGAAACTGGAGTTGAACTTTGCCCTCAGCTCTTTGTTTTTTTCAACCGCCTCTAAGTCCTCAAGAATCTGTCTGCGAGCCATGTTGACTAGATCTGGAGAAGACTGTGTTAGTAGGGGGATCAGAAAGTCGCGATAGTATTCGTCCAACGGAGCTAAATCCAGTTTCTCGGTTTTGCCGTTAATTGCTTTGTTTTTTTCCCTGGATTTTTCAGAGATCTCCTTATCCGACTTAAGCATGATCGCTTTTTCCTTAAAGGCCGGTGCTTGAGCAAACGATTTCGCTTCAAACATTCCAAAACCGGTCGTTAGAGCGACGGCACCCACAAAAGACGATTGTACGAGCAGATTAGGAAGGGTACGTCGGCGCATGAGACCACCTCGTTGGTAGTGAAAAGAGGAGCAAGTACGCGAAAAGTTGTCATGGGGGGAAACCCCACACTCTTCTAAGGTACGGTACATGCCTACCCAATGTCAACTTTTCCATTCCCGATTCGGACCAGATCTTTCAATATTTGGCTGCAAACGGCCAGGAAAGTCCGGAAAGCCAAACTTACGCCCCTAGGAAATTTCCATCTTCGTCGTAGCGGACGACAGCAAAGTAAAAGAAATTCACGATCATCATCGGAATCACCGCCCAGAAAATAGGAGCCACGAAGTAGATCAACGAAGCGGCGAGCAAGACATAAAGGGACCAAAGCCACCAAGTTTGCTTGAGAAATGCTCTATAGCGCTTCATTCCGTGCTCTGCTTTCGTTATTGATGCTCCTGCCCTCGACTTAACGTCCTTCGCGTAGCCGTTCGCCAAGAAAATTGTCGAGCTCAGGAATCGCAAAAATCTTATTCACGGTCGTATCGATGTCGTATTCTACACGGCGGAATTCAATTTTAGGATACTCAAGTATGACAAAGCAGCTACGCCAATCGCCATCGCGAGGCTGCCCAACACTTCCAACGTTGATCATGGCCTTGTCATCCGGCAATGCCATCTGGTACCCGAACTCATCTGGCCTTAGGAACTGCATATTGGTTGTAAACACGCCGGGCGCATGGGTATGGCCTTGGAAAGTGTATCCCTGGATCATCGAGAAAAGCTTTTCCATCTTGCGACGATTGAAGACATCCTCAGGGAAAACATACTCATTTAGCGGGTTTCGAACCGAACCGTGAACGAACAAAACGTTTTCCTCCGCAATCGTTCGAGGCAAACGAGCCAAGTACTCTAATCGATGCTGGGCTTCTGCGGGCTGCGCATTGTTTTCAAGTTGCTTGCGAGTCCAGAAGATGGCTTGTTCCGCTGCCGTACTGAAGCCTTCGGGGTCGATTAACGCGCCGTAATCGTGATTTCCTAGAACACAGAGGTCAAACGTCGAAACGAGGTCCAAGCACTCGCAAGGGTTTGCGCCATAGCCTACCACATCGCCTAGGCAGACAATCCGGTCGCAATGCTGAGACTCAATGTCCGTTAAGACAGCTTGCAAGGCTTCCAAGTTGCCATGTATGTCGCTTACGATTGCAGTGCGCACGAAATGGATATTTCTGTATTTCAATAGTGAATTCTAAAGGAAACCCGATTTAGCGCCCAGTGCGCAACCGATCGCCAAGCATGTTGTCGAGTTCAGGCACCGCGTAGATCTTTTGACAAGTCGTTTCGAAATCATAGTCGACTCTTCGAAAGAACAGTTTGCGAACATCGTGATCGATGATGACATAACAGGCTCGATTGTCTTCGTCGCGAGGCTGGCCGACACTGCCTACGTTCACCATCAGCTTTTCCTTGCCAAGCGCGAATACGCCATCACATTGCGACGGCTTGATAAATTCCAGATCGGGTGTAAACACCCCAGGCATGTGTGTATGCCCCTGAAAGCAATATTGCGTCACCCGGGTGAAAATATTCTCCATTTTGTTCTTGTCGTAAATCGTCTCGGGAAAGACGTATTCGTTGGTAGGATCTCGAGGTGAGCCATGCACAAACATGAATTTGTCTTGATGGTGGAGCTTCGGTAACTCACTCAAGTAGTCCCATCGCTTATTGACCACGCTCAAAATCCCCGCATCCAACCGATCCCGAGTCCAGTAAATGGCTCGGAGAGCGACGGGGTTAAATCCCTCAGGATCAAAAAGCGCCGCTTGATCATGGTTTCCCATGATCGTAAGCGACGTTTTCCGCATGACTAAGTCCAAACACTCACAAGGATTAGGTCCATAGCCTACGATATCTCCCAAACAGATAATTTGGTCCACGGATTGGCTCGAGACATCCGCTAGCACCGCTTGAAGTGCTTCAAAATTGCCGTGAATATCACTAATCAGCGCTTGCCTCACTACGGGCTCCTCGACTGGGCGGCTTGCATTTCCGCCGGGAGGCGGTGGGGGACTAAATCTTAGGGAAAAAAAATCAAACCTAATTCTATCCCGTGTCGGTGCGCATGGGCACCCCATATGTTCACGGAGCGACGTAATTTGTAATCCGCTCCGGCGTGTTGTTCCCCACAACACTGTTTTCCCGCATACGATATCTCAGAACAACCCATTCGAAACAGGTCGAGCGAACTGCATTCCAACCAAATAATTCGGAGATATCAGAAAAAATGAGCGAAAAAAAGGTCGCTTGGATTACGGGCAGCGGAGCCCCGCGTGTCGGACAAGTCATCGCGAAGTACTTTGCAGCACAAGGGTACGAAATCGCGCTCCATGCCGACACCTCCCTAGAAAACGCATCGAAATGCGCTTCGGAAATGACCCAATCTGGAACCGATGCGATCGTCCTGCAAGGCTCCGTGCAAGATCCAGATTTCGCGAAAGCTTCGGTGAAACGCATTGTTCAGCATTTTGGCCGGCTCGACGTGCTCGTCAACTCCGCTGCCGTTTGGGACCGGCAGTCCTTCGAGAAAACAACCGCCCAAGATGTACAACGGCAATTCGAGGTCAATACCCTCGGCACGTTTCTTTGCAGTCAAGCAGCCGGACTTCACATGGCCTCAAAACCGACTGGCGGAGCGATCGTGTTGATCGGCGATTGGGCCGTAGTGCGGCCTTATCCCGATTTTGCCGCTTATTTTGCAGGCAAAGGAGCAATCGAAACCATGACGCGATCGCTGGCAGTCGAATTGGCAACTCGAAATCCTGCGGTCCGGGTCAACGCCATCCTGCCCGGACCAGTCATGCTGGATCCATCGATCTCGGCTGAAAAAGCCGACGCGATACGCCAACAATGCCTTCTGAAACAGCATGGTCAACCAGAAGACGTTGCAAGAGCGGCTTACTTCCTTGCAACCCACGAGTTCATTACCGGGGTATGCCTGCCAGTTGACGGTGGTCGAAGTATCTACGCAGGACACTCGACCGACGCAATTGCTCACCCTTCATTCCACCGCAAAGCGGAAGTTCAATGATCTGGGCGAGGGCCTCGCTCAGCCACAAAAACCCAGTGCCCACAAAAACCCAGTGTGTGGCACGTGTGGCACGCCCAAAGCGATTAGCGCGATTAGCGATGGGCGTGGGAAGTCTGGCAAATGTTTCTAGCAACTCACCACGCCCTTCGTAACCTCAGGGATGTGCCACACGAAAATCAACAGTGCCACACGAAAATTGGCCCGTAGTTTTCGACCTTCAATTCGAAGGGATAGCCCGAAGCACTTTTGGAAGAGGGAAATACACCTCTTCTCTCCTTATTTCCTGCTCTTCCACGGTTGCGCTGAATCGCTCTTGGAGCCACTGAATCGTGTTTTGTACGACCAGCTCGGGGGCGCTGGCGCCAGCCGTGATCAAAACCGTTTCGAACCCTCGGAGCTCCTCTTCGTTGAGGTCCTGCGGACCATCGGCTAGATAGGCCGGACGGCCAAACTCCTCCGCAAGCTCACGCAACCGTTGCGAGTTGCTACTGTTTTGACTTCCAAGAACAATGACCGCATCTGCTTTCTGGCAAAGAAGTTTCACGGCTTCCTGCCTGTTCTGCGTTGCGTAACAAATATCCTCCTTGGAAGGTCCGACGATCCATGGAAATCGCTCCTTGAGTCTCTGGATAATGCGATTGGCATCGTCAACGCTCAAAGTCGTCTGAGTTAGGTACGCGAGTTTCGTTTCAGCCTGAAACTGAAGCTTGTTCACGTCCGCCGTATCTTCCACGAGCACGATCGCGTCGGGCGCTTCCCCCATCGTCCCAATCACTTCATCATGCCCTTCATGTCCAATCAGGACAATCGTGTAGTGCTCTTTAGCAAATTTGATTGCTTCCAAGTGCACTTTGGTAACAAGTGGACACGTTGAATCGATGGCATTAAGCCGACGTTCCTTGGCGACCCGCCGGATTTCCGGGGAGACGCCGTGCGCTGAAAAAAGCACCGTGGATTCGCATGGGATCTCTTCGAGGGAATTTACAAAGACCGCACCCTTGCCCTGAAACGATTGCACTACGTGCTGGTTGTGGACTATCTCATGATAGACGTAGATCGGCGGGCCAAAGTGCTTGAGCGCTAACTCAAGGCTTTGAACGGCCATGTTGACGCCTGCACAAAATCCTCTAGGAGCAGCAAGAATTATTTTCATGGGACATTGAGGTCAGTGAGGGCTCTTTCAATTTCAGGTTATGATAGCGTCATGTCATCCCCAAGCGAAGCCATTTTCACCTCAAAACCCTGCCCGAGAGCGGGCAAAAGCATTGTCATCGAGGACCTAAAGCTTTTCGGGCCGAGCTCATCCGATCCTTCCATGGATATGGGGCAAGCGGAAAAGTACTGCAAATCGCTGGCCCAACGTCATTACGAGAACTTTTCCGTCGCCAGTTGGCTCTTGCCTGCAGCCTTCAGGCAAGATTTTTTCAACATTTACGCTTACTGTCGATGGTCGGATGATTTGGCCGACGAAATAGGGAATTCTGCCGACTCCCTTCGACTGCTGGATTGGTGGCGAGCGGAATTGCGCTTTTGTTTTTCAGGGACGGCAAAACACCCAGTCTATATCGCTCTTAGGGAAACAATCACAAAACGTTCCTTGTCGATCGAGAACTTCGAAAAATTGTTGGACGCTTTCGTTCACGACCAACGCGTGACTCGTTATGGCTCACACCTAGAGGTCTTTGACTACTGCCGCGGCAGCGCGAACCCCGTGGGTCGCATCCTTTTGCAACTAGCCAGTGTCGACGAGCCGGAGGCGCTGAAACATAGCGATCAAATTTGTACTGGTTTGCAAATCGCCAATTTCTGTCAGGATCTCCGAACGGACGCACAACTGGGGCGAATTTATTTACCTCGGGACGTATGGCGACGATTTCAACTCTCCGAATCCGAGATTTTGGCGGGACAAGCCACGGACAATCTCCGGCTCGCTTTGAAAGGTTGGGTCGAATTGGCTCGAACCCTACTAGTCAGCGGACTACCATTGGTTCAATCGACTCCTCGCTGGTTAGCTCGTGACATTCAGCTATTCGCTCGCGGCGGTTTGGCAATATTAAACAACATCGCGCGCGTCAACTACGACGTCTGGTCTCGGCCCATCGAAGTCTCCAAACGACAGAAACTAGCGTTACTCCTCCGATCCGTTCTTTCCCCTCGCTCAATCCAAGTCGCTGATCTCGCTTGCCCAAACGGCTCCCAATTGGCATGATGAATTCTTTGTCCGCGTCTCATGCCCGTTGCGAATTCATCGCCCGCAATAGTGGTTCCAGTTTCTATCGATCGTTTGCGCTTCTCCGACGAGACCGACGCCAAGCGATGACGGCGCTTTATGCTTTCGCAAGACTGGCGGATGATGCCACCGACTCCGAGGATTCCAAGACGAAATCTGCCGTAGCCTGGTCAGCACCTGCTTGGCACCAGTGGCTCGATTCACTCGCCACCGCTTCGCCGCCAACCTCGGAAGCCACAAAAATTCTTGATCCCATCTGGATCGCGCTGGCGGATTCTGTTTCCAAATTTTCGATTCCGCTCGAAGCGTTGCATGACCTAGTGCGAGGTGTTGACACAGACTCCGCTCGATCTCCTTCGGACTTGGATGCCGGTTCGCTAGTCGCTAGTGAAACCCTTGCCTCCATTCGAATAAAGAATTGGGATGAAACCGCGACCTATTGCCATCGCGTCGCGTCGAGCGTGGGGTTAGCCTGTTTGTCCATTTGGGCCAAGACAATCGGAGAGTCCCCCTCTCCCTTCGCAACACAAGCTGCCTTGGATTGCGGCGTTGCATTTCAAATGACGAACATTCTTCGCGATCTTGCCGAAGATAGCCATCGCAATCGTATCTATTTGCCCGAAGATGAACTTGCTCGGTTTGGGATCGATTCAACGCGGTGGCTTGGATTGAGTGCGAAGCCAACCGTCTTCGCACTCAACGAACTCGGTGACTGGCGAGGACTGATACGCTTGCAAATCGAACGAACCAAGGCCTTGTACGAGAGCGGCTGGCAAGTTGCACATACCATATCCCTTGATGGTCAACGCATGTTCTCGCTGATGTGGCATTCGTACCGCCAGCTTCTTTCGGCCATCGAAACGGCACCGGAGTTGGTCTGGCAATCGCGAATTCAGTCGACCAAGCTACAAAAACTACGGCTTGTCGGCCAACATTTGTTTACTCCTTCATTCCAACGATTGCTTGCAACTCGTCCTCCAATGCGAGAACGCAATACGAGTGTCGTTCGCCACGCGTGGCCTTGGAAAGGACCCAACGTTGCCGTCATCGGAGCGGGGCTCGCCGGTATCAACGCCGCATTGCACCTCGCTCGTCACGGTTGCCGTGTGACGTTGATTGAGTCCAAGAACCGCATCGGCGGCCGGGTCGGGTCGTTCGTGGATCCCGAGACAAGTCAACCCATCGACTACTGCCAACACGTCGGAATGAATTGTTGCTCAACACTCAAACAATGGATCGAAGACACGGACCAGTCACCGTTTTGGACTCAGCAGGACTCGCTCCACTTTGCATCGTCTGGAGGAAAGCGCATTCGCGTTGCAGCTTGGCCACTTCCAGCACCGTACCATCTTGCTGGCCTATTGTTTCGATGGCCTCAATTGCGATTGTCCGATCGGATCCGAGTTGGGTTCGGGTTGTGGCGAATGACAAGACTCAAACGCGACACTATCGTATCGTCTCATATAGCCATCGATTGGCTTCGTGCCAACGGTCAGACCGAAAGCTGTGTTCAGAATTTCTGGGGGACGATCCTGGTCAGCGCGCTCGGCGAGCAGGTTGATCGCGTTACCTTGGGGGCAACCCACAAGGTTCTGGTCGACGGCTTTGCTTCTCATCGCGACGCGTTCCATCTTCTGGTTCCATCTCGCCCGCTATCGGAATTGCTGGACGAAAAAGTCTGCACCAAGCTTCGAAAATTAGGCGTTGCCATTCGCCTAGGGCAAATCGTCAAAGGCATTCTCAAGTGCCCGTCCAACAAGGTTCAGTTGAAGCTACAAGGGGAAAACGCGATCTCAAGCGATCTCTATGATGCCGTTGTGCTCGCGCTGCCGTGGAATAAAGTATCAGACGTCCTACCTATCGACGATAAGCCAATCGTTCAGCCTTCGTCGCTTTTGCTATCCTCTCCTATAACCGGCATTCACACCTGGTGGGACCGAGCTTGGTTAAATGAACCTCATGCGATTCTTATCAACCGATTTTGCCAATGGGTTTTTCCAGCTCCCGAATCGCATCGTTCCACGAACTCCACGGACCAGCCGATCCGGACAAAAGAACACTATTACCAAGTCGTCATCAGCGCATCACGCGACCTGCAAACTGGGGACGCTGAGTCGATTCTCAAATGCGTCAAGCAAGACTTGGCGGAAATCTTTCCTGAGTCCGCTGTGGCTACCATGCTGCGAGGGCGGGTGGTGACCGACCCGAACGCCGTCTTTTCGGTATCGGTTGGGCACGACGCAGGCCGATTGGATTCCAACCTTTTGGCCAACAAAATGATTTGGTTAGCTGGCGATTGGACTGCAACTAACTGGCCAGCAACCATGGAGGGAGCGCTCCGTTCCGGAGTCGTGGCTGCTCAAGACTTGCTTTGCGCTTTTGGAAGGGATGCATCCTTGATAGAGGACAGCCATTGAAGAGTTTACCGAATTCGCCGACCTCAACCGTTGAACGCCAAGTTGAGTCATCGCCACCAGCCTGTGTGATTTGCGAGGCCGCGATGGTGGCTTGGTTGGATGACGAGTTTTGGAGATGCGAACACTGTTCCCACTGGTCATCCAGGCTGCATCACAGCTCCTCGAAAGAAAACAACCGCGAACTTGACGAGACGCAACGACAGCGTTCTTTGAGGGAGCTGAGACGCACCAACGCGAGTATCATCGTCAAAGAAATTTCCAGCAGAGTGGAGTCCAAACATCCAACTCTGTGCGATGTCGGTACGGCGTACGGATGGTTTCTCGAATCGGCACAAGCAGCTGGGATTGAATCGCTGGGAATTGAGCCTGAAGTGGCGGTAGCGGAATCCGCCATTCAAAATGGCTTGGCCGTCCGAGTCGGCAAGTTTCCATCGTGTCTGGCTTCAACAGAACAATTCGACGTTCTAACATTCAACGATGTGTTTGAGCACTTAGCAGATCCCGTTCAAGTTCTCGAATCGTGCCGAAGGCATCTTCGGCCTCGCGGCCTGCTCGTTTTGGTATTGCCATCCAGCAATGGGTTTTTGTTTCGACTTGCGCGCGTTCTAAGATGGTTGGGGATTCGCAAACCATGGGATCGATTATGGCAAGGCTCTTTCCCGTGTCCGCACGTGCATTACTATTCACCTCGTGGATTAAGATCGATGCTTTTGAAACGAGGATTTCAATTGGAGTACGCGGCCGATTTGCCTTCGTTTCACTATCGTGGGCTATGGAATCGCATCCGCATGGAATCCAACATTAGCTTCACTCGGGCCTCTATGTCTTACCTTTTGCTGATCGGTCTGTCACCGATAGTGAGGGTTGCTCGATCCGACATATCGCTTCAGATTTATCGCTTGGGAGGGTGAGTCGCCCCGCACCTGCAATGCCCCCGCAAGCTGAACCGCCATCTCTCGTCTGTCGGCAAGTCAATCCATTCTGCGATTCTATTGATTCGCGTTATTAGGCGAGGGGCATTTTGAAATCTACGTATAAACTGGGTGGCACGCTCTGAGGTACGAAGGGCGTGGTGAATCGCTAGAGTCATTTGCTACACTTCCCACGCCCATCGCTAATCGCTTTGGGCGTGCCACACGGTGGCTTGGCCTGGTGGTCTTCTGTCTGCCGTTCGCCTTAGCGGGCAAGTTCAGGAGTTCCGGGCTCCATATCGCATCGTTTTTCTTGGGACATTCCCGACATCGAACGCAAAGAAGGCCAGGAGTGCTTGCCATCCCAGGATGACAGGCAACGCGGCGAACATGACCGTACCCGCCGATGCGAGTCGATTGAGTTCGTAGCCTCGAATCCAGTGAATCAATCCAAAACTCAAGCCAAACCCGATCAAACCTATCCCTAGGATAAGATTCAAAGAGGCAATGTTGAACTCTCGCAGAAAGTAGCAATAGAAGATGCGTTTTAAGAAGTTTCGCAAATGATAAAACGGAAACTGAACCGCTGCTCGAAAAATGTTCAAATTGCTTTGTTCGTTGCCATAGTGCGATTTCATCGACACATCCACCACGATCGCGCGAAGCGTATAAAGTCGAAAGAGCAAGTCGGATTCAAAGAAGTACTGTTGAT
>JBBRJI010000120.1:0-11259 GCA_038219625.1 Pirellulales bacterium
ATTGAAACAATCGAGCAACTGAGAAACAAGGAGCCGGTTGCGGTCCGCCAGCTTGTGCCGCGAGTCCCCATCGACTTGGAGACGATCGCACACAAATGCCTGCGCAAGAATCCTCAGCAGCGATACGGGACTGCCCGTGAACTTGCGGAGGACATTCAGCGATTTTTGAGCGATCGACCCATTCATGCGCGACGCGTCGGGCAGGTCACCAAGACATTCCAGTGGTGTCGGCGCAATCCGACGCGATGCGTTAATGGTCTAGGTGTCGTTCTCGTTGTGGCGGGATTGTTAGTTGCGTGGTCCCTGATTCAATCGCGCGAGAAGGAGATCATTGCACAAGACGAAGCCAAGTCGTTGCTGGATCAACTCAATGTTGCCAGCGAACTTGAACTCCCTAGTATTGTTGAAAAGGCCCGTTCGAAACCGAAGTCGATGAGACTAGTGTCCGAACAACACGAAAAGGAATCCGTTGGCTCGGATAAGCGGTTTCGATCTGCAATCGTATTGCTTGCAAAGGATTCAAGCATGGCCCCTGAAATCTGCCCTCATATGCTCGAACTTGACTGGAATCAGTGGCTATGGTTTCGCAATCAGTTGAACTCGTTTCCTGAAGAGGTCAAGAAATGGACGAATGAAAATGGAGTCAACTCGAACCAATGGAACGATTCGCAATACATTCGGTACATGGCATTGCAAGCTGCCTTTTCCGAGACGCCATCACCCATCGACAGCGAACGGGTCATTGCTTCGCTGGTCGACGAAGTCCGCCGCGATCCAACGCAGCTTGTGGTTGCCGCTAAAGCTGTTTATCCGTTTCGAATGAATCTTCTCGAATCGCTCGTGTACCGAACGAATGCGATGGCGGCGGACGAGAATCAAGATGGTCCGATTGCGGCGAGCATTATGGTGGAGCTCTATCGCAAGACGGACCTCCGACTCTTTGTTTCGAAATGTGCATCCGCGAGGAGTGACCTCTTCCCAATTCTGTTGAGGTTACGCGAGGACGCGGATGATATGAGCGCCGAAATGAAACGGCGAATCGGTGAAACACTGGAATGGAACTCCTGGAGCGAGAAAACCGAAGTTCATCGCGCAAGAGCTGTTTACGGGGCTGTGCTTTTCGGGCTAGACAATGTTGAGTTGGTTTGGCCTCTATTGCGGTATCACGAGAATCCATCAACTCGATCTTTTTTGATAGACTGGATACCCGTTCTCCAGCGGGACCCTAAACGAGTCATTGAGCGAATACAATTGCTTCTTGAAGAACGTGACCAGATCCTAGAAAGGACAACGCTCAAAACAACCCAACAAACATCGCCAAACGCTTGGCTAAGGGACAATTCTAGCAGTGAACTTCGATCCTTAATTTTGACGCTTGGTAACTATCCCGCGGGCGTCCTTCAACGCAAAGCAAGCAACTCGCTTTGGACGAGATTAGAGAATCGATTTCAGCAAGACCCGGATGCAGGTGTCCATTCTGCATGTGAATGGATTTTGCGACGTTTTCGAAAAGAGCAGTTCGCCAAACTTGTCGAAGCACGGAACACCGATCTCGCGAACGACGGTGCGTGGTTTGTGACGTACAACGAGCACGTCATGGTTTCGATCCAAGGCCCGATTCAGTTTCAAGCGGGAGCTGACGCCGACGATCCTTATCGAGCTGGCGGAAAAACCGTTGATCCGATTGACCAAACCCAACAGTTCTGGGACGAAGACCGTCGCCATACGAAACGGATCGAAAGGAGTTTCGCCGTTGCAATGCATGAAACGCGTTTTAGTCAGATGCAAGTGTTTGACTCCCGTTTCCATGAACTGCAAAACAAAACTCTTGCACCGACGCTTGAACATCCGGCTTGCCGAGTGTCGTGGTACAAAGCAGCCGCCTATTGCAATTGGCTAAGTGACAAAGCAGGGATTCCCTCGACGGAGTGGTGCTTTCAACCCAACTCGCAAAATGAGTATGCCCAGGGAATGACTCTTTCGGAGAACTATCTGCATCGAACCGGCTTTCGGTTGCCTACGGAATCAGAGTGGGAATATGCATGCAGAGCTGGAACTTCGTCGTCGCGCTATTTTGGAGATTCCGACGAACTGCTAAGTCGATACGTCTGTTACTCGAGAAACTCGTACGATGTTCGTCTACAGCTACCTGGCGCGTTCAAACCGAACGATTTGGGACTTTTTGATACGTTTGGCAACGTTCTCGAGTGGTGCCTGGACCCATTTGATATCCGTTTTCCCTCAACGCGTTTTCGAGAACTCGATCAAGAATGGCCGCTTGCGGTAAACTCACAACGCATCCAACGGGGCGCCTCACTTTGGTCGATGCCCAATACGATTCGGGCTTCGGAATACTACAGTAACCCTCCCAACTACCGAGATGGACATTGCGGATTTCGGATTGCACGAACACTTGTTCGGGATCGCTAGTTTTCAAACGATCCTTAACGGAACTTATGTTTCAATCCGTACGGAAACAGTTCGAGGATTTGGATCTCGAATTTCAACACCCAGTGTGCCTATGCGTCAAAATCTGAATGCGGAAAAACGGTGAGTAGATTTCAAATTTGAGATTTAAGATTTGAAATTTGAAATGCGAAGCAGTATGCGTTAGGGTGGCGTCGGCGTCGCCTGCAGGTCGAAAAGCTACTTTCGCTATCCGAACAAGCATCCGAGAACACCAGACATCACTCTAACCATGCGTGCCGAGCTGTCACAACTCGAGGCAGAACTTGCTGAAGGATCATGAAGACTTCAGGAATCGAGATGCACCGCGTAAACCGCGAGAACTTAAAAGCTGGGATGAATCCCAGCACTCCAAAATTTAGGCGACCAAGCCTTTGGTGATCAGCATGAACACATCCTCTAGGCTTGGGTCTTTGTCGCTGAAGGATTTCATCTTCACGCCGCCCGCTATCAAATGCTCCATCAAAGCTGCAAGACCCTCGTCATCGGTTTCCAATTCGGCGGTTGCTTGATTGCCATCGATGTCCAGTCCCCTCAAGGTCGGATCGCTCCGCAGAATGGAGATACCTGCATCTTGGTTGCCGATAAAACGGATCTCAACAATGCGATTGCGTCGAATTTTGCGATAGACCGAGTCGATTGGGCCGTGCATCAGCATCTCACCGCGTTCGATGATTCCAATAGAGGTGCAGCAGTCCGCTAATTCCGAAAGAATGTGGCTGCTGATCAGAATCGTCTTGCCCATTCGGCGAAGTTCTTTCAGCAAGGCTTTGACTTCGATGCGAGCGCGAGGGTCCAAACCGCTGGTAGGTTCGTCCAAGATGAGCACGGGTGGGTCGTGCACTAGTGTTTTGGCTAGGCACAACCGTTGCTTCATTCCGCGAGACAGGCCATTGACGAAGTCGTCCCGCTTGTGCGTTAGATCGAGCAACTCAAGAACGTCGCCGATGACTTGTTTGCGCTGGGTTCGCCCGATTTTGTATGCGACCGCAAAAAAATCCAGGAATTCCCAGACCTTCATGCCGTCATAAACGCCGAAATCATCCGGCATGTATCCGATGCTTCGCCGAACGTCCATTGGACTCTTATTAACGCTGAAGCCGTTCACGCTACCGTCACCGCGGGTGGCTTTGAGCAAAGTGGCAAGAAAACGAATGGAAGTGCTTTTGCCGGCACCATTGGGACCGATAAACCCGAAAAGCTCTCCTTTCTCAATTTTCATGGTGACGTTTTTGACGGCCGTGAATTCGCCGTAGTCCTTGCCAAAATCGTTCAATTCAATCATGAAGGGTTCGCAGTGAGAAAATGGAGATCATGCACCGTTGCCTATGGCTCGGGGTTAAGCGATTGTACACTAAGGCGAGTACAACCGATCTGATTCAGCTCGAAATCAAGGCATCGAATTCCGCCTCGGTCAGTACAGGAACACCTAAACTTTGGGCTTTCTCAAGCTTGCTACCAGCCGCTTCTCCCGCAATCAGTAAGTCGGTTTTTTTGGAGACGCTGCTGGCCGCTCGACCGCCCCGCTGCTCGATCAGCCGTTCGATTTCGTCGCGCGAGTATTTGCTGAGTGAGCCAGTTACGACCACTGTTTTCCCGGCAAAGACCCCGGAATTATCAACTGCGTCTTCGGCAGTCGCGTCCAAAAGAACGCCAGCCGATCGAAGTTGCTGGATCAATTCGAGCCCGTCGTCGCTATGGAAAAAGTCATAGACGCTTTGAGCGATAATGGGACCGATCTCGCTGGTGCTACCAATAGTCTCTAAGTCGGCGGCCATCAAGCTCTCCATGCTCCCAAATCGCCGTGCCAGGATTTGAGCAACGCGTTGCCCGACGTGTCGAATCGAGATGGCGTTGAGAACACGAGTCATCCCGCGGCACTTGCTGTTAGCTATGCCCTGCAACAGGTTCTCGGCCGATTTTTTGCCCATGCGTTCGAGCGACATAAGCTTGTCGAGCGTAAGCGAATAAAGATCGCCAAAGGAACCGACCAAATTGCCATCGACCAACTGGTTGACGAGTTTGTCTCCTAAGCCTTCGATATCCATGCAGTCACGGGTTGCGAAGTACCGCAGCCTTTGTCGCCACTGGGCAGGGCATTGCTTCGATACGCATCGGATGTAGACCCCTTGAGGGTCCTTGACCAATTCGGACTTGCATTCGAGGCAATGCGTTGGAAAGACATAGACGGGCAATTCGGTTTCCCGGCGGTGTTTTTCGACTCGGACAATATGCGGAATGATCTTGCCCGCTTTTTCAACGACCACCCAATCCCCAATCCGGACATCCTTGCGTTCAATCTCCTCAATGTTGTGCAGTGAAGCGCGGCTAACGGTCGTGCCAGCCAGCTCAACGGGCTGGAGTTCCGCTACAGGGGTAACGGTCCCCGTTTTGCCAATTTGCGTCGTAATATCGAGGAGTTGCGTCACGGCTTCGTACTTTTCGATCTTGTAGGCGATCACCCAGCGAGGGCATTTCGATGTCGTACCGAGAGTTTCCCGTTGTTCGAGCGAGTTGACCTTCACGACAAGTCCGTCCACTTCGAAATCCAAAGCGTGCAGTTCTTCGACAAGCCGGTTGCAATGAGCGATCGCATCCTCTTTGTTAGCGAAGCATCGAACGTCGGGAGTTGTGGGGATTCCTAACTCTTTGACTCGTTTCAAAAAATCCATGTGGTTGCCGACATGGAATCCATCGCAAAAGCCGATACCGTGACAAAAGAAACGGAGTTTGCGTTGAGCGCAGAGCTTGGAATCAAGTAGTTTGATAGAACCCGCGGTTAGGTTACGCGTGTTTTTGAATTCCGATTCGCCGGCCTTAGCACGTTGTTCGTTGAGGGTGACGAGGTCAGCGTTGGTCATGTAAATTTCGCCGCGAAACTCGAGGGACTTCGGGACGTTTGATCCGAGCAAGCGCTGCGGAAGACCTCGCAGCGTTCGAATGTTGTGTGTGATATCATCACCGACCTCGCCATTGCCTCGCGTCACCGCCTGGACCAGCAACCCGTCGTCGTAGCGAATGGAGGCTGCCACACCGTCCACTTTCAGTTCGACAACCCACTCGGGAGCTTCGCCTGGAAGCAGTTTTTCGGTTCGCGTAAAGAAGTCTCGAAGCTCTTGTTCCGAATAGGTGTTTTCGATCGAAAGCATGGGGACACGATGCGCGACTTGGACCAGCCCTTCCAACGGTTTATCCCCGAGCCGTTTCGTTGGGCTATCAGGTGTAGCAAGTTCGGGAAACTCTTTTTCCAGGTCGGTGAGTTCGCGGAGTTTCCGATCGTAGTCGAGGTCCGTGATGGTGGGCGTTGCTAGAACATAATAGTTGTGGTCATGCTCTCGAATCTCTCGGCTCAATTCGGCAACGCGTAACACGGCGTTATCTTTGTCTGGATCGTTCGGCATCTATCCGCCGCTCACTTCCGAGGAAGGTTGTACAGGTGTTTCTACGTCGGACAAGGATCCCTCCGTCGGCTCCGCCAGGAAACGATAACCGGCGTCCCGAAGCGTTAGGAAGTGCTTTGGTTTAGCTGGATCCAATTCGAAAATTTTTCGAAGTCGCAGCATAAACTGATCAACACTGCGAGTTTGCATTTCCCCATTGACATCCCAAACTTCGGAAAGCAACTCTTGACGACTAATCACTCGTCCTTGATTTTCCACAAAATAGCGGAGCAGTTGAAGTTCTTTGTGAGTCATTTTGATGTCGCGATTTTCGACTCGAACTTCATAGGTTTCGAAGTTGATCGACGCCTTACCAAACGAGATGCTGGTCACTTTGGTTGGCGAAGCGGATGGAACCGTCTGGTTTTGTCGCGGATGGAGTTTGAGCAGGTTCTTGACACGCGCCAGCAGCTCATCCAGATCGAACGGCTTGTTCAAATATTGATTGGCTCCACAATCAAATCCTCGGGCTCGGTCTTCAGGTAGACTTCTCGCGCTCAGTATGAGAATTGGCATCATGATATTTTCGTCGCGAATCGTTTCACAAACTGCGTAACCGCTCATGCCAGGCAACATCAAGTCGAGGATCATTAGGTCAAAGGCAAAATGATCGGCTTGAATGAGACGAATGGCAGTCGGGCCATCGTCGACGAGCGTTACACGGTAGCCATCCGCCTCAAGATTGTACTTAACAATCGTTGCAATATGCTTTTCGTCCTCGACAATGAGAATGTGCTTCCGAGCTCGCATGTTGATTGACGTTCGCTGAAGAGTTAGAGAGTTGAAACCGCGGAGTCACCTTCAATTTTGGCAACGTCCGAGAGGCGTAGTCGTGCTTTTGGAAGTACCAAATCAAATCGCGTTCCGCTGTTTTTTGGCAAGTCAGCTACCCGGATCGAGCCTTTGAGCCTACGCACAACCGAACGCACAAGGAACAAACCGAGTCCTGTACCAGGCTTGGTTCGTTCCAACTCGTCGCCGGCTCGGTAGAAGCGTCTGAAGATCTTTTTCCGAAGGTGTTTGGGAATGCCAGGCCCATTGTCGGCAATCGTAATCTTCGCGGAATTGGATTGCGGGTCAAACTCCACCACGATTTGGACCGCTGGAGGCTTCCCGCCGTATTTCAACGCATTGTCGATCAAGTTGCGCAGCAGTATCTCGATGTCCACTTGGCGCGACCAGATATCGCAGGCTGGCGAATCGACAACAAAGGACTCGCCAGGTACGTGGTGCTGATTGGCGATTTTCGAAATGCACACGTGCAGTATCGATTCGATGGCAACCCATGATTCGGGTTCTGGCGAATTGAATTTTTGCTGCAAGCGAGCGACGTTTAGCAATTGGGTTATCAATTGATCGAGCCGTTCCACATCGTCTAACATCGAGCTATAAAACTCTTGTTTTTTTCCCTCATCGATGTTGCGCTTTCCCAGAGTTTGCAGGAAGAGTTTCAGGGAGGCAATCGGACTCTTCAATTCATGCGTAACGGCATCGATAAAATTGCTTTGACGCCGATTGAGGTTGATCTGCTGGATACTCCATATGAGGTACAAAACCACGCCGGCCAGAACAAACAAGAACATCACCGACCCAACGCTAAGCAACGCCCAATAAACGTTAGAGCTTTTTTGGCTGGTAATTGCGCCAAAGACATTAAGCAAAACCCAGCCAACCGTGAGCCCAACCAGCAAGACAATCATTACGATTGCGAGTAATATTGGCCACTTGAGGCTTTTTCGTTCAAACATGCGTTGCGAAAAGTGAGATTGGGAGAAACACCATAGACACGTCAGCCACGCTCCAGCGAGCACAGCGACGGTAGTTAAACCACCCATCAGGGTGGTTTTGCGAGGCAAATATCCGTGCCGTGCCGAGCCGAGCGGCAGACTGAGTTCTACCCTCCCGCTCGCCCTAGCGTATCGCAAACCGACTCGTTGGGGAAATACTTAGGCCTGATTTTCAAGAAAAATGGTTGTTAGTTGCAAACTGGCCCTGACCGCGAAGACGAGGCCACGTATAATGAAGTGTCACTCAAAATTAGCAGTGCGTCAAAGGCGGAAGGCGCACCTTTAGTTACGAAGGAATCGAAAAGATGACTCCTGAAGCAGACAAAATCCAGTTTTCACGTCAGATATGGCAGGCCGCATCGGAGCATGCTCATCGTTGTTTAACCCGACGAGAGTTTTGCCCAGACCAATCCCGAATCGAAAATCTTCGTTGCGTTCATTTGGTAGACGAATCGGATTTTCTTTTTGGAAAGCAGATTTGGTGTTTTGAAGCGATCGGGATTGACCAAGCTGGCCGTCGCCACGTTTTGTATGGCGTTCTGGAGTTCTCCATCCAATATGGGCTTCTCGAAGCCTCTCAAACCGCCATGTTTGAGGATTCCGATCATCGAGAAAAATTTCTTCACAACGAAACGAAACCATCCACTAGGCTGATTTACAATTATCCATCGACTCGATTTTGGGTCTACTCAGCATGGTGTAGTATTTCGATTCTCTCGGTGATTTGGATCACGTTGCTGATCAAGTACATGAATCGTTGATCTTGATTAAGGCGAGGGGCAAGTTGAAATCTACCTAAAAGCCGGGTGGCACGCTCTGAGGTACGAAGGGCGTGGTGAAACGCTAGTGTCATTTGCCACACTTCCCACGCCCACCGCTAATCGCTTTGGGCGTGCCACACGGTGACCTGGCCTGGTAGTCTTCTGTCTGCCGCCAGCCTAATGACCTGACTTCTTTGCTGCCTTCACCGGTTTCTTAGCGGCCCCATGACCGCTTGCTACGGCCCCGTGTCCGCTTGCTGCGGCTCCGTGTGCGCTCGCCGCTGGCTTCTTTGTCGGGGTCGCGTGGCCAGTCGTTTTCTTTGGAGCTGGCCCGTGTGCGTCGGTTTTTGCTTTTGCTGCTACCGCGGTTGATTGGGGCCTTGACTCGGGCTCAACATGTCCATCAGCCTCCTCCGGATCGCTATCTGCCGCGTGGTCGGCTGGGATTAAGTCTTCGGAGTGATCGTCCGTCGTTGGTTCGCGTAGGGTTGCCACCAACCGCCTTGGCATTTGCGTGGTGCCATGCGTGACGAATTCCAAATTCGCGTTTTCACCGGATTCTCGCACTTCAGTCACCACGAGATCATCGATGGACGAGTCACCGATGGTTTGAATCAAAACCTCCATGAGTTGCGATTTGAGATCCGCCAAGTACGGATCGATCAGCACATTGCTATCCAGTTGCCTTAGGTACTCTTCAATCGACTGGCGAATCTGGGCTTTGTTAAGATCGATAAGTTGCCGACTTTTCATACGATGATTGAGTGGCACAATGGCATGCAGTCGCATCTGAAGGGGCGCTTTTTTGCCTGTTTGAAATGCCAGGTACTGTCCCAGGTCGACTTCGCAAGATGCATCGATTTTTGCCAACGAAGCTTGATGGCGGATCACGCCGACGATGCTTGCATGTAGTCCGACTAAGACTATCACAAGGATACCGATCCAATATCTTCGAATTGTTTCAAGCATGGCAAAACCACACACTTAGGACATTGCGGTTCTCGCTTTGGGTACAATCCTCAAAGCATGGGAAATTGAGACGTTCGCTCGGCAACCCTAGGCCATGATTTCCTGTCCACGCTCGTTCAACACCTAAAATTGGGATTTTTTACAATGGTCACCGTGCTACTTGAACAACCCTGGATTGTCGGTGCGGTGGGAACGATTTTGACGGTTGTAACTTTTTATGGATGGACTCAGACTGGAAATGCAATCGCTTTCAAGACGGGCGTAGGCTTCGCTGCGGTATCGATTGTGCTATTGTTCCTAAACCTCTGGGTGGTCACGGACGCGGAACATGTCCGATCTTGGCTTGTCGAAGTAGCCGCAGAATTGGAAAGTAATCAAGAAGACAAAGTGTTGATGAGGCTTTCTCCGAACCACAGCGATCGGGTTGCGGATGCGGCACAACGAATGAAGATCGTGAAGTTCACGGTGGCAAGAATCACCAAAATCCATAGTGTCAAAGTCGATTACCAGGGGGCAAACCCCGTCGCTTATGTTCGCATGAATGTTTTTGTCGAAGCAGAGAGTTCGGGCATGTCTGGTAAAGTTCCACGTTGGGTTGGGCTTACCATCGAAAAAAAGGGCAAGGAGTGGCTAATCGTCGATTTTGAGGATCGGGAAGCCCAACATGAGTTCATGAAGTCAAGTTCGATCTCTGAGGCGATTGGACCGAGCATCCAAGGTGGCCGCTGATGACAAAGCCACCCGACCGCAATTTGCCAAGCGCCGTCGGTGCTAGCCAGATCCTATCCATCGTCGATCGTGGTTTGCTTTTGATAGCGGCCATGTTTGCAATGCTGGGATGGTGCGTTACGGCTTCGCGCATCATGAGCGACACGCATCCTATTTGGGACCTTGCGTCGCATTTATCGTGGCATACGTGGACTGCGACCAGCTTCGTATTGATGGCAGCGATCTTTTCAATGCGAGTGTGCGAAGGTGAAAAGTGGATTCGCTGGTGGCATCGATTTATTATGGCACTCCCCCCCTGGCTCTATCTGACGTGGGTAACCACCCCGTGGGCTGTGCTTCCACTTGCCACAAACGATTCGGACGTCAAAGGGCTCAAAATCCTGTCGTGGAATATCTGGGTAATGAACCAGACGCCTGAAGAGGTCCTGAAAGTGGTTCAAGACTTCGATGCAGATGTGGTGATATTGATTGAAGTTGGTTCAGAGCAAGCCTTGGTTTTGAAACAGCTCGAGTCCATTTACCCCTTTTCCTATTGGATTCCCGACTCTTCATCGCGTGGAATTGCTGTTTTGAGTCGAGTGGAGGAAACCCGTTTTGGGTCGATCGATTTGGCGAGCGAAGGCATGCCAGCCATAGAAGTCACCATCCCGGAGACGGACGCACATGCGAGTTATCGCCTCATGGCGGTCCACACACGCTCGCCAGATCTGCATCAACGGACTCTCGATAGAAACAAGCAACTGCATGCGTTAGCCGAGTGGGCAACATTGCAGACGAATGCAGCAATCATCATTGGGGACTTGAACATCACGCCTTGGTCTCCTCCTTTCTCCCGATTGTTGGAACGAGGAGATCTCAAGGACACACGGAGCTACCGAGGCTATTTTGCATCGTGGCCAACAGACCTGGGATTTTTGGCCATTCCTATTGACCATGCGCTGGTTTCCAAAAATACCTCTGTACTTTATCGTGGTGTTGGTCCGTTGGCACCCGACTCAGACCATCGACCGATCATCCTCATGGTGAAATAGCGTATTCAAGCGAGCGGCAGATTGAAAACTACCAGATGCACCTACCCTCTCCGGCCTTTCAGGCCGACTCTCCCAA
>JBBRJI010000121.1:0-11248 GCA_038219625.1 Pirellulales bacterium
TGGTTCGCAGCATGCATGTTGACTTTCGAGTTCCAGCTCAGTTCGATGACGAACTCGAATTGATCACCTCGTTGCGACACAGTCATGGAGCGAGAGTCGAACATGGATATAAGCTTGTGAAGCACGGAGCACCGGAATCGAAACCGATTATTGTAGTAACTGGCCATAGTGTGATTGCGTGCATCGATCGCGAGGGCAAAATACGACGGCTTCCAAAAGAACTGCAGATTTTGAAATCGGAATAGAAGGAATGGATTCGGCCCAAAGGGCCAAGCGTTTACCTAGCCCAGGCCAACGGCCTGGGAACGGGAGACAAAGTAAACTGCCGGGCCTTTGGCCCTACACCGATCATATATTGCCACGTTACCCAGGCCGTTGGCCTGGGCTAGGCAAATTGCTGGGCCGTTGGCCCGTAATCTCTTGCCCGGTCGTTAGCCCGAAAGTCTTTTGTTGGGCTGTTGGAGTGTAGATTTTTTGCTGGGATGCTAGCCCGTAGATATTTTGCTAAGATGCTAGCCCGTAGATTTTACAGCGTATCGGCTCGTTTCTCGTTTGAGCGGGGGCCGAGGTTGCCGTACCGGTGATAGTCGAACGAAATGCTCTGCTCCATGACATACCATAACAACTCGATGCGCCCGAGCATAGAAACGCGTCGATCCGCGATGAACACTTGATGACGGTTGGCAGTGCGTCGGACCAGCTCGGGAACGCGACTGGCCGCTGCATAGCGCAAACGAGCCACCAGTCCATTTTCAATGGACTGGATTAGCTCCTCGTCGCTTTCCTCTAAGAACTCAATCCTGCCTGCCCATTCGTAAGTCAACTTCTCTAAGGCCGCGACAGTCGCTTCATGAACCGACGAAGGATGGCTCACGATAGCCCGGCAGTTCGATGCCATGGCCGCGGAGCAGCGAGCGGCTATATCAAATGGCGTGTCATCGGCATGGAGTCGGATTCTTAAGGGTGATGCAGGCAAATAGCGACGATGATTGTCTTGCCCAACCAATTTAAAATGGTCGTGCTCGACTAAAATATCTTCATTGGCAAACCGGTCGTAGGAAAGACTGGCCGACCTAAGTTGCGAGATTTGCGATGCGGTTGAACCAGGTAGATCCAAAAGCAATCGACTCGATCTATCGAGACTTTGCCAGAAAGTAAGCAGCACGCTCGACCGTGGCATCTGTCCCGAATCTGGCCCGATTGCCTCGGATTGAAAATCGTCAAACGACATGAGGGTTGCAACATAGTTGGGGCCGCCTGCTTTGGCTCCTGACCCGAAACCACTCTTGCCCATCCCACCGAACGGTTGCCGCAAAACGACAGCGCCCGTCGTAGGGCGATTGATGTAGAGATTGCCGGCACGAATCGAATCTCGCCAAATCTTCTGCTCTCGGTCATCTAACGATTCCAGTCCGCTGGTCAGTCCGAATCCCGTTGCATTGACCATTTGAATCGCTTCGGCCAATCTTCGGAATTTCATGACCCCGAGAACTGGCCCGAACAGTTCATTCATGTGCGTGAAGTTGCCTGGGGTTGTATTCCATTTCACACCCGGAGAGTAAGAACATGGATTGTCGCCGAGCTGTGTTGGCATGACCGCCCAACTTTCGCCCGTTTCCAACTCTTTCAGTCCTCTCAGTAAATCGCCGGAGGGGGGCCGAATCAACGGGCCCATCTTGGTTGACAAGTCCCAAGCCGAACCCACCTTGAGGCTTGAGACGGCGTCCACAAACTGCTCGCGAAATTCAGCCGATTCGAAGACTTCTTCTTCGAGTAAAATCAGAGAGGTTGCGCTGCACTTCTGGCCAGCGTGCGAAAAAGCACTATGCAGAATGTCCTTGATGGCCAAGTCGCGGTCGCTAAGTCCGCTGACGATGGTCGCGTTCTTGCCGCCAGTCTCTGCCAACAGGTTCAGCGAGGGTGTTTGATTCAAGATGGTCAGGGCAGTTTCAGTTCCACCCGTTAGGATCACACGAGCGATCTCAGGCCTACTGAGCATGTGTCGGCCAGCCATCGCACCGCTACACGGAACAAACTGCAACGCTTCGCGTGGCACTCCTGCACGCCAGAAGCATTGGCACAAGACGTATGCGGGCAAAACCGTATCGGACGCTGGTTTCAAAATAGCCGTATTGCCCGCAGCTAAGGCCGCTGCGATCCCACCGCAAGGAATCGCGATTGGAAAGTTCCAAGGGCTGACGACGACAACGACACCCGCGGGCTTGGCTTTTAACTGAGGATGCCGTTGCAATTCGAGTGCGCATCGGGCATAGAACTCCACGAAGTCGATGGCTTCACTTACTTCGGGGTCGCTCTCCGGTATCGTTTTGCCTGCGTCAGCGATCGCCGCTCCGATCAAATCACCTCTGGCGATACGAAGTTCCTGGGCGACGTTGCGCAAGATACGATAGCGCTCGCTTGGCTCGAGGGATCCCCAGCCTGATGGGTCCTTGCTGGCACAATCGACTGCCGCACGGATTTGCGTTTCGTCGGCTTGTTTGTATTTCGCTGCGATGGTTCCAGGGCGAGATGGGTCCAACGATTCGTAGACGTTTCCATTTCCCTCTCGTTCTTGGCTGCCGATGGATAATGGAATGATAGTCGCACGGGTATCACAGAGTGGCTGCCACTGTTCGATGATAGCTTGAGCCCAGTGAGCGTTGGCCACCAAGGAAAAATCCGTATCCGGTTCATTGACGAGTGATTGCCAGTTGACGGGTTTGGGGGGCATCACTGGAGGAATGCGACGATCTTGCTGACGTCGAGGCTGGACGGAGACGGTATCGATGCGTTCGACCGATTCGAGAAATCCATTTTCGAGTCGCTGCCAAGTGGAACTGCCAGCAGATATTTTGAACGCGTGCCTTAAGAAATTATCTGGGCCCGTGTTTTCGTCCATGCGGCGGACAAGGTAACCGATTGCGTTGATAAACTCTTCGCGTTGGCAGGCGGGCGCGTAAAGGAGAACGCTGCGGCTCAATTCGAACATCGCGCGGCGCTGATGATTGGCCATTCCCTCAAGCATTTCGAACTGAACGCGATCGACGTTGCCCTGCGACGCTGCGAGCATCATGCCATAGGCCAGATCAAACAAGTTATGGGAAGCGATACCCAGTCGGACGGATTGGCTATGTTCCGGTTTCAACCCGTGCCGCACCATTCGCTTGTAGTTTGCGTCCGTGTCTATTTTGGAGCGATAGGGGGCTTGGGGCCAGCCGCGTATGGACGCTTCGACCCGTTCCATTTCCATATTGGCTCCCTTGACAATCCTTATCGTGATCGGCGAACCACCCTTTTTAAACCGATCGACGGCCCATTGCGTAATGGTCTCCTGCACCAATGACGAGTCTGGAATGTAAGCTTGGAGCGCAATCCCGCCGCGAACGTTTTCCATGCCTTTGCGGGAAAGGGTGTGCATGAAGATTTCGGCGGTCAAATGCAGGTCGCGGTATTCCTCCATGTCGAGATACACAAACTTTGGGATTTTCTGGCCGTCCGCTCGAACGAACATTTCTTTGGCGGCAGCCCGGTAAAGCAATTCCAATCGGTCGGAGACGGTTCGAATCGAATGTTTGCGGGCCAACGGGGAGATTTGCGAATAGAGCGTTGATATCTTGATCGAGACGCATTCGATTTCGGGCAATTGCAGGGCAGCTAGATAACGGTCGAGACGACGACTGGATTCACGTTCGCCAAGGATGGCTTCGCCGAGAAAATTGACATTCATTCGCAAGCCTTCCTGCGAGCGCTCACGCAGGTGTCCGCAAAGCTTGTCGTGTTCCGCTGGCAGAATCACGTTGGCGGTTTCCTTGCGCATCTTTTCTTTGACCATGGGAACCGCGACTCCGGGCAAGTACTCGCCAAAGGACTGGAATCCCTTGAGGAGGGCTTGATCAAAGACGCTAAAGAATCGCGGCACACCTTGGACATCGAGGATGTGAACCATTTGATCGACGACGCGACCGGGTAACATACTGCGAAAGCTCTGATCGGTAATCTGAGTCAGCGTAGCTTTGTCCTCGGGATGCTGAAGCATCCGATCGAGTTCGGCTTGCTGGCGGCGTTCTTGTGGAGTTTGCAACTGGCTGGCACGTTGTTGCAAGATGGTGGCTAAGCCTAAGGCGGCTTGCAAAATCCGTTTGTCATCTAGCGCTGGTAGAGGGCCTTCGTTAATCCCTTGACTTGCGAGTAGCGTTTTGACGTTTTGAAGGCTGAGGGGTTCTAATTCAGTGGAGCTTGGCATGTTGACTGGACGGATTTGGGATTGGGTTATTCGAGCAAGCACTCGAATGGAACTTTGTCTGCGGCGTCTTTGGCTGGAAAGGATTTGGTGATTCTACCGTTTTCAACCAGGAACGCTCCTCCCAATTGGAATCCATCTCCAACGAGTGGTCCCGTTCCATGCCCTTTAAGGATTGCGGACTGAAAACCACGCCACCAGACGCGTGGCCCGAGCAGTTGCGACAATTGGCCTCGCTTGAGTTCGTAGACACGATATAGGTCTGCGTTCGGATTGGAAACGTGAAGTGTCGACTGCAGTCCCGCCCGATCTAGCATCCTTTGTCCATCTTCCGGAGTGCCCAAGTGAACGACTACTGGCGTGATTTTTTGAGATTCCAAGCCTGGCAATTTGCCTTTCAGTTCGTTTAGTGTTTCGCGACAAAAGGTACAGCCTGCATGCCGAACGAAGATCAAAAGGAGTTTTTGATGCAGTCCCACTTCCCAGAGGTTTTGGCCATTGGAAACGGTGGTGCGACGACTAACCGATTCAATCGTTGACGATTCCGATTCGTCACTTTTTGGGGCATCACTCTTGGGAGCATTGTGAAATTTCACGGCAATGTAAAGCAATGCGGTAAATGGTAGCCACCACACCACATCGTTGAAAAGTATTATCAGTCCCCAGGACCATGGTAGAAGTCCCGAGACGGCACTCTGCAGGAATCCGATGGGACCAAGTATTTTTCCAAGGAAGCCGACCATCACGATTGGCCAATGCCTGACAAAGTCCCTGGCGGCAATCCAGTATCCGATGCCATAAACCCCAACGATCATTCCCACGCACTGCCAAATTCCGGGGTAGTTTGGGCGGTCGATGCCCGTTAGATCGAACAAGTGGTAGGGAAACAGTACAACCCAGGCACCCCACACTAGGTTGTAAACCGCCGCGATGCGCAAGACCCATGCAGGCCAGGTTGGGACTTTATCTGAGTTCATAGAGTGTCAATTCGACTTCGTGTTGGATCGATTAATTGGTTGGAGGCCCACACGCTCGGGGTAAAAATTCCTATAATCGCAGCTAGAGTCGCAATCTAACTTCGGATTGCGGAAGCATTGGATAAACCTATTAGACACTATCGTGCCCGCAAAGTATTACTTCCCTAGCTCTGTACGCTTGTTCTTTCTCTTCTCGGCATGGGTCGTTTGTTCCATGGCTGGCAGAGCACAGAACCTGGATCTCAGTCAGTTCAAACGCGAGCATCTTATTACACATGGTCTCGGTGGCGATACCGGTGACGTGTCTATCTACGTGTCCTTTCCGAATTGGTTTGGTAGGCCGGGGTACTGTCCTGTCCGCGTTCGGGTCGTTCCACGAAAAGGACTCACATTCAAGAGAGACGGAATGTTGAGACTCATCATGGGATCGTCCATTTATTCGGAAGGGATCGACGCAAAAACGTGCGTTGATATTCCAATAGAGAATGGAACCAGCGAATCAAAGGGCGAAATGCTAGGCAACTTCCTACTTGAAGGTAATGGACTGACAGGTTTTCGAAGAAATCAATTTGGTATTACCGCTACTCTCAACGGACGAAAATTGCCTGGTCAGCGAGTTTATGCATACAGCGGGCGCGCAGGTGGCAGAGAGTGCAAAAACCTAATTCTCATTTCCACCGAGTCGTCGAAAGATGATTCTCGTCGACAAGAGGCTCTCGCCGAAATGTCGCAAACTGGAAATTGGTTTTCACAGGAAACAATTGCGGAGGGCGTCCAGCAAGCGAGTGCGTTCGGTGATATTCGCAATATGCCATCCAATTGGCTTTTGCTGAGCAATCTTGAACATGTTTCTATCGGCTTTGACGACCTAGCCCATTTGGACGCCGCGGGGCGTGAGAGTCTTAACCAATACGTCTTGTCAGGTGGACACCTAGTCATCAATAAGGTCCGGTCCGCCTCGGACGTTACCAACTATTTACCGATAGACATATCGCGACAATTCCTAGAGCCCAACAGCAGTAGCCAAAAGAGCCCTTCCAGTTCCAGCTCGAAAACGAAGATTCTCATGGCTTCGGACTTTGAGCCTCCAAGTTTGGACCTGCTAGAGAATACCGTTTGGGATAGTTTTCAGTTTGCAACTGGAAAATCGGTTTTGGATGGCCGAAACGTTTGGTTCAGTTCGGGGATGGCTACCATGGGTCAGCCTTATACTTTCCTAGACGACTCCAATGCACTATCTGCGAATGCGCTTTCAGCGGACTTGACGGGACTAGCTAAGTCTTACGTCGATTGGAAACTCGCTTCGCCGATTATTTTTGTAAGTAGGATCTACGATGGCCTCATGGATTCAAGTTCGCCGAACCAAGTTTCGAGCCCGCAGAATGGTGGCTCAAGTCTGCAAGTTGCCGTCGAGCTAAAGAAACCAATGGTTGTCCGTCATGGTTTCGGAACGGTGTATTTGGACCATCGTCGTCGCGCCGACCAATCTAATGCATGGGAGGAAAAGAACAAAGCCATAACATCTCAAGTGATGTTTGGTTCCGTCAATCGGACGAGCAGGTTTTCCCAGGGTGTTGGCGACGATTTTTGGGATTGGCTTATTCCATCGGTTGGGCGAACACCGGCGATTCCATTCTTGATTTTCGTTGTCTTGTTCGTAGGTGTTGCGGCACCTGGCATCATGGTTTGGAGCCATCAACACAAACGCCGGGTTTGGCTTGTCGTCTTGATGCCGCTGACCGCAGCCATATGCACCTTCTTCTTATTTAGTTACGGGCTTCTCAAAGATGGTCTTGGTGCAGTCTCTCGCACGCGGTCTCTTTCGTTTGTCGATGAGAATGGGGACGGGATGGTATGGTCGCGACAGAGTTACTTTGCTGCAACCGTTTCGAACCAAGGACTTAGCATTGGAAAAGAAACGCAATTTGTCCCGTTGACAGTAAATTCCTATGCCGATCTTCCGGATTGCGAGCAATTCGAAGTCGATGGAATGCAACTATATCGCGGCATCTTGCCTCCCCGTTCGCAAACCCAGTTTTCCATCACGCATCCCTTGAAAAAACTCCCTGTTCTCAAGCGAGCTTCGGAACACGATCCGATTTTGAATGGACCGGCCATTTTCAACAACTCCAATTTCAAGTGGAATAGGGCGGTGTTTGTAGGACCGAAGGACGAATGCTTCATCGCTTCCAATGTGGCTCCAGGAGATAAAGCGAAGTGCGAAGCCATTTCCAAGGAGGATGCTGCACTCGCTTTGCAAAAAGAGTACAAAACCCAGCCGCTCGTCCCCCCTGCAGATTCGCCGTCCGCTGACCAAACGTCACTGGGACAATACTTTTTGGACGGTTTCTCTTTCAGACAAGCCCGCACCAACAACACGCAACAGATCACGGAAGAATTGACGTGGACCAATTTGATTGGCAAGAAAGGAAGCGATTCCACGGTTTTGTTGTCAGGCACTTACGTGATTTTTGCGAGCGAAGCACCTTACCTTGAACGATGCCTGCCAGGGGTCAAGGACCAGGACGGACTACATGCAATTGTGGGGCGATGGTAAGTGTAGCTCGACACTCCGTGTCGAGAATCACAGCACCGGAATCACAGCACCGGAATCACAGCACTGGAATCACAGCACTGGAATCACAGCACGGAGTGCTGTGCTACACTGAACCCTACAATCCCAATGACCTGCACTTTCCTTCAAGAAATTGATGCAAGTATACGCCAAATCTCTTCTTTTTTTGAAAAACCTTAAACTTCTGGCCTTTCAAAATTTGACTGGCCCAGTGAGTGTCCTAAGTTTCAATCGTAGTTCCAATGTGGAACACTTGTTGCAAGGCAATGCCCACTTGCTCCGTAGGCTTCGAAGTCATGGCGATGAATTCGAAATCTACTGTTTGTACTGTTGCAAATCGCAACACATCATGTCGGAGGAAATTTCAATGAATAATTTCGCAATGAAACTGAAACGATTTTTGAAGAGTGAAGATGGACCAACGGCAGTCGAGTATGCCGTTATGCTATCGCTTATTATCGTTGTTTGTCTTACAGCCGTCACAAGCATTGGCAAGAATGCCAAGTCAACCTTCACCACGGTATCGACCCAACTCGGTACGTCCAGCTAGTTTTCCGACCGTCGGTGCTGCTCAAACAAAAGGTGCACTTCCCATGACACAAGCTTTCTTTCCCATCGAAGCGATCGGTAGCCTTTGGGAGATCGTTTGCTTTGGTTGTACACTCTTTGCAGTTGCAACGGCTTGGATTATGTCACCTCGGTAAGGGAACGATCGAGAAGTCATCGTAAGCCTGAATTCTCATGAATTCAGCTATGATGGCCGGTCGTTATGGCTTCATGACGAAAGCCGAGTCGCCAGGCTGCAATTTTAGCGCATTCATGACGGAGGAATCCACTGACACTCGGTCATCTTGTATGGTCGCGTCGCACTGAACTGCAACGAATGGAGATTTCGAAGTTGTGACTATGGCTTTCGAAATGCGTTGCCCATCGGTTTGATCTGGCCAACCACTACGGCCGCTCTCTTGCGAGACCGAAAACTTGCCAGTTGCCTGAACTGCTGCAATGCTTTGTGTGGCACATTGGACAACAGGTCCACCATCGAAGATGTCGATCTGATCGGTCCGCACAAATCCTTGAGACTCGAGCATCGCAAGAGCCGGCTTCGTCTGAGGGTGCACTGTGCCGATGACGTCGATTGCGTCCTTCGGTAAAAGCTCTAAATAGATCGGAAACTTTGGCATTAGGTCCTCGATAAACTGCTTATCGATCATGGATAAAGAGTCCGCCCGAGGGAAATCAATCTTAAAGAAATGGGAACCGATCGCTTCCCAAAATGGACTAACTCCATTCGGATCAAGAAAGCCTCGCATCTCCGCGATGGTTTGCGATGCGAACCGTTTTGGATGAGCATGAATGTAAGCAAATCTGGACATGCTGAGCAACTTGCCACATCCCTGGCCGCGGTACTCAGGTCGCAAAAACAAACTACCGATCTCCGTTGGCCCGTTGTGTGTCTTTATCAAATGCAATGACTTGATCACTTGTGTTTGCTTCAGAAGGTCGCAATAGTGTCTCTCCTCGACAATACGATAAGCGTAGAACGGTTCAAAGCCTCCAATCTTTGAGAATATACATGAGGTGCCTACCAAACGGCCATTGTCGAGATCTTGCATCACAAATACATACGGAGCTCCTTCGGCGCGTTCGGTCAATCGTCGAAAGGCGAAATGCGAGCGCTCAATGCGGTCCGCCAACTGCTCCTTATCGATATTTAGAGAGGTCATTCCAGCATTGGCCTGCCCGATCAAATCCCATAGCGCGTCGAGATCTTCCAACGCAACTTCACGCACAATTACCATGGCAAATCTCATCCCATTGTTTGGGTAACGATGTCAGAACGCGATTTCCGGACTTGGTAACTAGCACGTCATCCTCGATTCGAACGCCTGCGACCCCAGGAATATAAATGCCCGGTTCTACGGTCACAACCATGTCGGCTTCCAGCGGTCGTTCCTGCCCTTTAGCTAGTCGGACCGATTCATGGATCTGCAGACCGAAGGAATGGCCCAACGAATGCGTAAATCGTTTTCCGAATCCTGCCTTCTCAATGATTCCGCGAGCGATGGCGTCTACCTCACTCATGACGATCCCGGGACGAATCGCTCGTATTGCAGCTTCTTGCGCGGCTAATACGGTCTGGTAAATTTTCTGAAACTTGGCGGTCGCCTTTCCGGTAATGATCACTCGAGTGATGTCGCTCAGGTATAGGTTCTCTTTCGCGCCCCAGTCAATCAACACAAACGCGTCTTCGTCAATGCGTTTGGCGGATGGTCGACCATGCGGAAGGGCAGCTCTGGGGCCAACACCCACAATGGACTTGAAAGCACTGCCGGTGCCGCCGAGTTTGCGAATCGAAAACTCAAGTTGGTCAGCTACGGATTTCTCGGACGTGTCCCCCGTCAACAGTGCTCGAACCGAAACGAAAGATCGTTCGGCGATGGAAATGGCTCTTTCGATTGCCGCAATCTCAAAGGCGTCCTTGCGTTCTCGGAGCTGTTCAATGACACCGCTACAGGAGCCGAATCGAATCTTCTCAACTTGCCCCGTAAGCTTCTCCCATTGGGCGAGGGTGATCGATTGCGATTCGACGCAGACCTCACTCACCGGCTGGGTTGCTAACCATTTGGCGGCTGCATCGATCATGGTGATCGTTGCACCACGTATGAAAATGGAATCGAGCGGGCATTCTTGCTGCAATTGCTCTTCGTAGCGTGCATCGCTGAGAATCGTGATCGTGTCTTTATTCGCGAACAGATAGCCGTCTTCGCCGGTAAAGCCGGTGAGATACGTCACATTGTAAGGGCAGGTTACGAGTAAGTTCGGTAACTTGCGATCCCGTAGTTCTCGGAAAAGCCGTTCACGTCGTTTGCTGTAGTCAGGAATCAAGTAGAGCCTCGGTTGAGGGTTGAGGGTTGAGGGTTGAGTAAGAGAGTAGGGGAGCAAGGGAGTAGGGGAGCAGGGAAGTAGGACGGCGATGCATCCCTCACTTGGGGGGCCATGTTCCCGTTTGACCTTCGGAATCGTTAGCTGGCATGATTTACAGCGATAAAGTATGGATCATTGCAGACGCAGCCGCCATCACCCACCCACCACATGCACACACCCTTTCACCCCTTCACCCAGCGGTGAGATGCATTTTCCCCTGTATTTTCGCTACCGCTGGGTTCATCCCAGCGGGGCGATAATTGGCCGCTACAGGCAACCCACGGGGCTAGGCTGGGCTGTTAAAACTTTGCTATTGCGGGAGCAATTGGACTTCGCATCTTTTCTTCCACTTCGCCTGATTGAAAAGACAGGCAAATTGAACAGACAGGCAAACCGATTCCTTTTGCTTCCGTCGGTTTTCAACCGGCGGGGCAGCATCTGTCAGCTACCAACGCGAAAAGTTCGCAGAGTGATCGCTCTCCGTCGGACTCGTCCGGCGGAAGCAACGTCCTCAAACGTTGCTTCCGC
>JBBRJI010000122.1:0-11201 GCA_038219625.1 Pirellulales bacterium
TGTGGCGGTAACCCCTGTTGGATTGCCAGGGCTATTGAAAAGGACCATTTTCGTCTTTGGCGTGATCGCATCGCGGACTTTTTCGAGGTCGATTCGAAAGTCGGGATACGTATCGATGAGTACTGGCACTCCACCCACCAATTGAATGAGTGGCACATACATGACAAAGTAGGGGTCGAATACGATGACTTCGTCGCCTGCGTCGACCATGGAAAGCATCGACAGGACGAGACCGCCGCTAGTTCCTGAACTAACAAAAACTTTCCGGTCTGGATGTTGGTATTTGCGATCGATGTCCTCTTGGAGTCGTTCTCGTAAAGGCCCGATGCCTTGAGTCGGCGCGTAGGCGTTCTTGCCTTGCTCAATAGCCTCCACGCAGGCTTTCTTAATGGGGTCAGGGACATCGAAATCGGGCTGGCCGATCGATAAGTTGATAGGATTCTTGAGCGAAGCCGCTAATTCAAAGACACGACGAATTCCGCTGGAGTCGAAAGCCAACGTTCGCTTAGCGATCCAAGAACGATGGTGGGACGGGGATGAGATTGGATGAGACATAGAAATAAGATGGTCTGTTCGGTAACACAATGTCGCCTTTCGCTCCGCGAAAGTGCGTTGAGTAGGCGCACTTTCGCGGAGCGAAAGGCGACAATAATAAATTCACAGCCTCGCAGCGAAAGGCGACGCTAAAACGAATGGCAATTGCGCCAGTTGAGCATTATTTCTTAGAAGTGCAACCGCCAGCAATCGCACACACAGCACAGCCGCCAGTGCTGCAGCCCGATTTTTCTTTGGTGCCACAACCTGGACCGCACCCGTGCTCTAACAAGGCTGCAAAACGGGAGGAGGCCACGCTTTTTTGATAGATTTCAGAGAGCTTTTGAACATGCTGCTCGGTTTCAAAGGTCGGAGTACCCAGGAAATGAAAATAGAGAGTACGTCCATCCATAAGCGGCTCCACTTCAAGCAAAACGTCTGAGTTTGATTGCCCTTGCAAGAAATCTTGACACGCGGAGCTTGCGTCAATACTGAGCTTAGTCAGTTGTCGCCACAATAGTTCGTCTTCGGGCCTGGACTTGCGAATGAACTTGCTGGCAGCAAGCGTCTCGATGTAGTCCGGATGCGTAGCAGCCAATACTTCACCCATTTCGATGCCTCGGGTTGTTCGGCATAGGATGCGTTCCCCGCGAGTCAGTGAAATGATTCCCGCTTGGACCGGAATGACCTCCTGCTGGTATCCAACGCGAACCAAATAGAGTCCGGTGCAATCTGCTGCTTGCACTACCTCACTTACCACAGTATTCATTGGGACACAGCATTCATTAGGAAAGAACCAGACTTTGCTCGCGTACGATTTCGATAGCTCTGCGCATGGCAGGTTGGTCGATTTCATGGACATTGATGCTATGGCCCACGGCCCTGAGCATCGTGACGGTAAGTCTACCACCCAGGTGCTGACGAAACTCCTCCAAGCCATCAAAAATTGCCTGCTCGGCAAGTTCACTATCAAAAAGCGGCAGGCCGAGGTCGCTGAGGACTTTGAGTGTACGTTGCACGTCTGCGCGATCCAAACCGTGTACCAAATGAGAGTAAACGGTATCGAGGGCGACGCCTATTGACACTGCTTCGCCATGGCGCAAACGGAAGTTGGTCAGGTGTTCTAGTTTGTGTGCGGACCAATGGCCAAAGTCGAGAGGCCGGGCTTCTTGCATTTCAAAGGGGTCGCCACCATGAGTTATATGATGCAGATGCATCAGTACGCTAGAACGGATGGCAGGCATCACAGCATTCCAATCGCGATTTGCGATCGCTTTGGCATGATCGCAAAGGAATCGAAAGGCTGATGAACTCTTAAGCAACGAAACCTTGACGGCTTCCGAGAAGCCTGCCCGGAAATCGCGGTCCGGCAAATTGGCAATGAGGGTCTGATCGTTGACGACGGCCCATGGGACGGAAAACGTCCCCTTCCAATTCTTTTTTCCGTACGCATTAATTGCGTTCTTAACGCCTACGCCGGAGTCAGCTTGTCCAAGGGTGGTGGTTGGGAAACGGATCAAACGAATACCTCGATGAGCGATTGCAGCCGCGTATCCGATTGCATCGAGTACCGCTCCGCCACCTATGACGAAGACGTAACTGCGGCGGTCGAGCCCATCGCGATCGATAGCCCGAAAGATGTTTTCGATTGCGTCCGGGTCGTTTTTGATCTGTTCGCCACCGTCGACAAGCGCAATAGGAGCAACTAGATCGATCGCAGCGTCCGACTCCGCTATTCGCTGCGACAGGTTGCGCAGTATTGTCCCATTACTGTCCACCACGCTGCGATCGATCCAAATTTGGACGCGGGCTTTGGCGGAGTCCGTTTTGAGGAGAGGCAAGACCTGATCCCAATCATCGGCGAAGCAATCGCGGGTGCAACGCAATCGAAGCAATTGCGGCACCGAGAAATTCACGTCGAGTGAATCTTCTGCAACGGACCAGGGGATAGAAGCCATGTCGGTGCGACCAGGAAAGGGTGGGGAGGTTGTGTTTTGGTAGGAACCAATGGGTGGCGTCGCATTGGGAATCAAAAAGCCCATTTTAACTCAAAACGCTAGCAGAGACTAGATTCTGATCGGGATGCACCAAAATTGCTACATTTGGTTTCCTGTCTTAGGCGAGGGGCAGTTTAAAATCTACCTAAAAACTGGGTGGCACGCCCAGAGGCTGTGACTTTATAGTACCAACCACACTCCGTGTGATTTTCGTGGTTAAAAACCTGTGATTTCTGAGGCAACATCACACGGAGTGTGATGGGTACTTTCCTCGGATTCAAAAAATCACAGCCTCTCTGAGGTACGAAGGGCGTGGTGAATCGCTAGCTAGAGTCATTTGCCACACTTCCCACGCCCATCGCTAATCGCGCTAATCGCGCTAATCGCTTTGGGCGTGCCACACGGTGGCCTGGCTTGGTAGTCTTCTGTCTGCCGCTCGCCTTAAAGCGCCAGAGGTGAATGGGTCCCGTCCCGTCCCATCCCATTTCAACTTTGTCTATTGACTTTCTTATTCGAAGTGATAGGCCACTAGATACTCAAAGTGGCGGATGATCCGGCAAAGGTGGTATGCGGGAATTAAAGACCACTTGTCTATAAATCTCGCTCAGTGAAATGGTCATCTGCAAAGACTCAAGAAAAATCGTTTGATGGATGTCCCGTTGTTCTCGCAGTATCCAGAGTCCGTTTTCTTGCCTCGCCAAACACTCAACGCCAGGTCCATACTGTGAAATGAGAACAATTTCTCGAAGGCTAAGAATCAGTCGATACTGGGCAGACTTGAAACCGCGATCGTACCTTTCCGTCGATTCCGAGAGGACTTCAATCACAAGCAGCGGATTTATTAGAGTATCGAATTGGTCGTCCTCGAAGCGGGGCTCGCCACAAACGATTGCAACGTCCGGGTAAGTGTAAAGTCCTGAAGCGGCAATCTTGACTCGCATGTCGTTTGGATAGATCTCACACCCTCGTTCTCGCAGCGCATTCCTGAACTCGCCGACGCAGTTTGTGACAATCAAATTATGCTCACGGCTTGCACTAGCCATCGAGAATACTTCTCCCTGGTAAAACTCACTACGAGTCGTGGCTGCTCGCTCGCGGGCCAAGTATTCAATGGCATTGTACTTTTGCTTCTCGGCGGTGGACATTGATCCGCATACTCCAGTTGGCTTTCAATCCTGATCAACCACTCAAAAGTTGAATGGATTTCGTGTTCGTATTATCGCACATGCTCGAGCAGGCCGCTATGCGTAGATCCGTCGCTCCGTCGACGGATGTCCTCCCTGTCGAGAGTTCAACGGATGGTTGAGTGTCATTCGAGGCTGGAATCGCTTATGTTTGATCGAGGACGAGCGACAGAAGGCTCCTACTGCATGTAGATTGTTGCAGTTAGACTGGAACGAAGTCGAGAGGGAAATGTGTTTTTGACTGCACTGACCGTCCGCCGCGGAGCGATCGGATCTACGAAAACGCCCGCCTCAAGCCGCTCGGCTTTTCATCGACTGCTGTGCGTTGACGCAATGCGAAATAAGGCTTCGACTGCATTCTTCCCAAGTGGTCGGCTTTCGCACAGGCAGTTGGCCAGCAGATCGATCCGCGATCAACTCCCACTCCTCAATTTCCGTCACGAGGGTGGACGGGTCGTTCAAATCAAAATAGACACAGTCCGATTTTCCAACTTCGCGATGGATCGGTGTGTCGCTGGCAAACGTTTTTTTGCCGAACCAGAGCGATTCGACGATGGGTAGTCCAAACCCTTCCACGATAGAGGGGAAAATAACGCCTCGGCATGATTTGTAACAATGCTGTAGGTCCGAGTCCTTGATGTCATGAAAAGCGATGAGTTGCTTTCCGTAAGCAGGATGATTGCGGATCCTTTGAACGACATCTTCACAGAGTGAGCCGACGCGGCCGATGAGACAGAGCCGGAGATCCGCCCGCTTTTTCCAGATCAGGTCGAAGGCATCCAGTAAATAGTGGTGGTTTTTCCGTGGATCGAAGGTCGCGACCATTAAGTAGGGGGGGCTTTCGATACCGTTGTTGGAAAACAATTCTTGTACATCAGGTCGGACATCACCTTCCACTAGTTTTAATTCCGCGCCAAGGGTTAGATGCCGGATCGCTGAAGGTACATTGGACAACTCCGAACGATGTTCCTGTATGTAGTTCCTGACTTCGGTCTCAACGGTTTGCGAGATCGTGACGAGGAGATCCGAGTTTTCAATCGCATGATGTAGGTATTTGCGAAATCCTTCCATCCTCTTCACGCCCACATACTGCGGGTGAGTCAATGGAATTAAGTCGTAGATGACGGTAGCGACTGTGGCACCGTTTTTTCGAGCTGACGCAGCTGCTTGCCAAACGCCGCGCTTGGTCCAGTAGGCGTCCGGCAAGACAAACAGGTCGTTTTCGTTTGGCTCGATCGATTTCCCTTTGAAGGCTAGCGATTGCCGAATGAGGTAGGAGTACGCAGAGTGAGGGAGCTTGAACAAACCCAAATGACCAGCCGGGGGCATCAACCACTTCTTGGCCCGAGTCGAGTTTGTTCGACTGCAAATCCAATTAGCAATGTGAGAATACCATTTTGGCAAAGAGCGATGGACATTGGACTCTACTGATGCCAGTTTCGCGAATCGGTTAGCCAGTTGATCATCAATGCACACAAACTGATTGGAATGATGGGTTACCACTTGAGGGTTAGGTAATCCTTCTTCAGCACACCAACGACCGCACTCCGAGAGGATATTTCTAACCACTCGTTCTATTCCAGAATTCTTGCCGGTCGCGATGGTATGCGACGCGTCCACGAACAACCGTTTCGGCTGGTTTCGGTTTGCATGCATCTGTCGGAGTGGTGGATTCATCAGTCTAAATTCTGATTTCGATTACCGGCGGAACGTTGAATCGGAATAGGTATCGGACCACGGAGGTTCACAGAGATAGCCAATCTGGCTAAGAGCGTCAAGCTTAGCTTTGACTACCCCAAGGGACCTGGTTGGCTAGCAATCTTCTTAGGCGAGTGCCTGAGCCCATAACGTTGGTATTGACTGCTGCACCGCGAAGGCATAAGTGAAGCACAGCGACATGCACTTCTACATCGAAATGGATTGCCCCAAAATGATTTACCCACGACCGAAGTTGACGACCTCCCTAAACGGGGTCGTACTATTGGGTCTCTCGTCGGTGCTTGCAGTGCTATCTATCCTGGTTGCTATTTGGACACTTCAGGACTTTAGATCCAACAACGCGTTTCTGTTTTACGGGGACCCGCTGTGGCCTGCTTCGCTCTATGAGGACGTGATGGTGGATGGATTTCCGTACTCTTCCTTCATGTTGCCTGGCTCCAACTCGTTTTTTCCGGATGTTGGACTTTACTTTGCCATACGTGGGATGGCGGGTAGCGTCAACCAATCGATGGGGCTTTGGATGTTGGCTTTCGATGTATTTCTTGTGTTTGGAGCCCTGAGTGCTATTTTCGTATCCGCCCCACCGTCTCGTCGGATACAGGCTGTTGCGTTGACGATCTGCTGTAGTGCATTCATGGTCGCCCTTTGCAGTTCTGGGTTCTTTGGTAGAAACGGTAGTATTTTTCAAGCGTTCCTTCCGGTTCACCACGGTGGCGCCGTAGCTTGCACTTTTTTCGGCTTTGCGTTGACTTTGGTTTATTTGATCCGTGAAGGTTCGAAACTCCGGCGGATTGGTTTGCTGGCCGCGGTGTTCTTGCTATGTGCGGCCATCGTCGCGTCGGACCGCTTGTTTCTAGTCTGGTTTACAGGTCCCATGTTGGTGGCGCTTTTCCTAATGCATTTCAAGGGGATTAGCTTGCTGGCATCGGACGCAACGACTCAACGGAGTCGATACCTCGCCGTGGCAAGTTCCATCTGCGGTGGTAGCTTGCTGGGACACGTATTGGCCAAGTTCCTGCATCAATCCAACGGCGATGTACTAAATCACTTTTTCTCAGGCGCAGTATTGAAGGGCTTGCCGTACCGATCTTACCACTTGTTCAAGTCGCTATTGGAACGTTGCTTAATAGGTGACGTCGCGGAGATCTCGATGGTATCATGGTTTCCGGTATCGGTTATCGTACTTTGGCAAGCTTTCCGGCGAGCGAGGACGACGCAGTCCATCGATCGCAATGCGGACGACGGTGAACCGTACTCTTCCTTCCTTCCTGTAGACAATCCCCGGTTTGTGTTGTACTGCTGCTTTACCTGCGTCATGCTGTTGGGCAACGGTGTAATCTTCCTGATGAGTGCCGTTTCGTTGGTTGTGTTGGGCAGTTCTCCATGGCCCACATTTTCCCGCTACTTCATGGGGCCGGAAATGTTCTCCATTTATGGATGGTCATTGCTACTGGTGCATCGGCTGCTCCCTGTAGCCTGGGGCAAGAGTCGCGTACTAGAAACAATTCAAGTCGTGTTGATGCCAGCCGTCGCCGCGTTGGTCATTGGCGCAGTGTTTTTGGCAGGTCGAAATCCTACCCGTAGTACCTTTACCGATTACCCATTAAACGTCGAGCGGATCGATGCAGAATGCAAACGACTGGGCCTGGAATACGGGTTGGGTGATTATGCCCAGACTCGAATCGTGTCGCTCTTGTCCAAGGAGGGTGTGAAGATTCGTCCCTATGCTTTCGATCCGGCCTTTCCAATGCAGATCAAGGCGTTTCACCATACGACCAGCGCCGCCTGGTTTTGGCAGCCACCGCGATCGAGTTCAAAACCCGTAAAATATGAGTTCATCGTGGTTCGCAATGATCCGATCATCAAGGATTCACCGTCGATCGAGCATCTCACGCAGTTGCTTGGCGAACCGGCCGAGAAAATCGATGTTGGATGCAACTACCTCATGTTGGTCTACAACCGTCCAACGGACGTTCTGCATGCCGCCTTCACGCATGAGCTGAACTACTTGAACTGCCAGTTTCGATATGGCGGACAGCATCAGGTCACCTATTCCGGGGGCTCGATGATGTCCCTCAAGAAATGCAGCTCGCTAGAGGAATCTCGCACAGCAGTGGAGGGACTCGATAAGCCAGGTGTCATGGCCTTTGGACCCTACTTAAATCCGCCGGGCGATGGACACTACCAGGTTGTATTTCGTACTAGCTCAAAAGGGACAGAAGTCTCGAATGGACGGGTCTATGCGTTGTTACACATTCAAGGTGGACCGCACCTCGTTTTAGGAGAGCAAGAAACTCCCATCGGTGCAAACCAAGAACTTAAAATGGAGTTTGAGGTGGCAACTGGAAATGCGCTCGGACAAATGGAATTCCAAACCGTCTTTTCCGGACAGGGGGAGCTAACGCTCCATGAAGTGGAATTGTCACGCGACCGGGTTCAATAGAAATAGACCATGTTGCCGCCGTTTTCCACGGCAAGCGTAGCCCTTGAAAAACGACATCTTTGCCGAGAACGGATTGCCTGGATCATGACTGTCCCGCCATCGAAGCTGACGACACGCGTTACAGGAGTTGTAATCCTAGGCATTTCATTGTTGCTTGCTGTGTTGTCGGTTCTGGTTACTATGCGGACCTTACAGGACTCGAGAGCCAGGAACGATTTCCTATTTAATGGGGATCCGCTTTGGCCAGCCTCGCTCTACGAGGACGTGATGGTGGACGGATTTCCATACTCCAGTTTTATGTTGCCAGGTGCGAACTCTTTTTTTCCGGATGTCGGACTCTATTTTGCCATTCGAACGGTGACAGGTAGTGTCAACAAAACCATGGCGCTATGGATGTTGGCTTTCTCTACGTTTCTAACACTCGGAGCGGCCAGTGCAATTTCGGTATGCGCCCCTCCTTCTCATCGAACGAGCGCTTTCGCGTTGGCGATTTGCAGTAGCTCATTCTTGGTTGCACTTTGTAACTGGGGATTCTTTTGGGGCAACCTTAGCATTTTACAGGCGTTCCTTCCTGTTCACCATGGTGGAGCCGTAGCTTGCGCTTTCTTTGGCCTTGCACTGACTTTGTTGTTTTTGACGAGTGAAGGTTCCAAACTCTGGCGGTCTATGCTGCTGGCGTCCATTTCCATGATGTGCGCGGCGATTGTCGCGTCGGATCGCTTGTTCCTGATTTGGTTTACTGGTCCGATTATTGTGACGCTCTTTTTAATGTATTCCATGCGGATTAACTTGTTGGCTTTGGGAACATCCAATCAACGGAATCGATTCCTGGCTGTGACTGGCTGCATCGGCGTCGGCAGTCTGCTGGGGCATCTATTGGCCAAGGTCCTGCATCAGTCCAATGGAGATGTGCTGAACCACTTCTTTTCCGGAGCGGTATGGAGCGGTTTGCCATACCGATGTTACCACTTGTTCAAGTCGCTGTTGGAGCGTTGCGCAGTCGGTGATTGCGCCGAGATCTCGATGGTGTTATGGTTTCCGGTATCGGTTGTCGTCCTCTGGAAAGCGTTCCAGGAATCGAGGAAGTTGCACGCAATCGGCAGCATCGTAGACAACCGTGAGCTATCGTTGCATCTCTCTCCGGAAGCCAATCCCCGGTTTGTCTTATACTGCTGCTTCACCTGCCTCATGCTTCTGGGCAATGGTGTCATTTTCTTGCTTAGTTCAGCGTCGATGGGTGTATTGGGTATTCATCCGTGGCCCACGTTTTCTCGGTACTTCATGGGGCCAGAACTGTTTTCTATCTATGGCTGGTGTTTGCTGCTGTTGCATCGGGTGTTTCCCTCCGAATGGGGCAAGACTGGCCTAACGGAACGAGTTCAAATCGGATTGATGCCAGCATTCACTGCAATGCTGATTGGATCGATAATATTAGCAGGTCGAAGTCCTAGTCGCGTTGCATTCAATGATTACCCGCTAACTGTCGAGCGAATCGATGCAGCATGCAAACGCCTTGGCCTTAAATATGGTTTGGGCGACTATGCCCAGACTCGAAGCGTGACGCTCCTTTCTAAAGAAGGTGTGGAAATTCGTCCATACGCTTTCGACCCGGCCTTCCCAATGCAGATCAAAGCGTTTCACCATACCACCAGCGCCGCCTGGTTTTGGCAAACACCTCGATCGAGCTCAAAGCCTGTCAAGTATGAATACATCGTGATCCACAATGATCCGGAGATCAATGATTCGCCATCGATCGAACATCTTACGCAGTTGCTCGGGGAGCCCTCGGAGAAAATCGATGTCGGAAGCAATTACCTCATGTTGGTTTACAATCGCCCGAATGACATTCTGCATTCCGCGTTCACACATGAACTGAACTATCTCAATTGCCAGTTTCGATATGGAGAAAAGAATCATGTCACCTATCCTGGCGGCTCGATGATGTCTCTTGAAAAGATAACTTCGATTCAGGCATCGCGAACGGTTATGGAAGGACGCGACAAACCTGGCGTGATGGCCTTCGGGCCCTACTTGATCCCGCCGAGCGACGGACGCTACCAAGTTGTCTTTCGGACTAGCTCAAAGGGGACAGAGGTCTCCAATGGAAGGGTCTATGCGTTGCTTCACATGCAAGGTGGACCGCACCTTGTTTTAGGGGAGCAAGAAACTCCCACCGGTGCGAACCAGGAAGTCAAAATGCTATTTGATGTGGCAGTTGGAAGCGCGCTGGGCCACATGGAGTTTCAGACACTCTTCACCGGAAAGGGGGAGTTGACGCTGCACGAGGTGGAATTGTCACGCGACTAGTGCTCTATCCAGCCTAAGAGTTGGGTTCTTGCATAGCGGAGGCCGCGTAGGCTTTCGGTGACTTCAAGAGGTAAATCTTAGTGGATTTGTCCTAACCATCGAAACTCTTGGCGAGTTCCGCTACCGCGGGTGGAAAGCGATGATGTTGTATCCGTTTGCATACTCTGCCGGAAATGGCTGCGATTCCCTTGGGCGATGTTCGACAATCCCTTCCGGGCAAACGAAAAGAATCTAATATCCATAAGCCTGCAATCGCGAAAGCGGTTGCCAAGGTTGGTATCCAAACGCTTTCTCCCACGGCGCGAAGAGTTCGATCAGCATGAGTGGGCGTGCGCCAGAATCAAGCAGGTTAACAGATCCTCGCAAAACCAAATCCTCCGCACCTTCGACATCGATTTTTAGGAAGGTTGGGGGCTGCACTCGGCTAGACTCTAAAAATGAGTCCAAAGAAACAAACTGTGATTGATAGCTCTATTCGTGTTTTAGGTAGATGTCGGAATGTGGCACGTTGTAAAGGGATTCTCGATTGAGTTTTGTCAAGTCGGGCATGTGGCCGATTCCTCGATAACCTTCGTGGCAGATTCGATACGGAGTCATACGTTGCTCGACCAATAGGAAGTCCCACATGGCTTTGATGTAGGGAATCCGATGAGTTTCTAGATTGCTGGTATTGGGATCCCACTCCATGATTATTTCAAGGTTTGGGGACCGACTGATAATCTGCTTGGCTCCGCCGATCACGTAGCTTTCGGATCCCTCTGCGTCGATGAGCATCGCCTTGATGCTGGATTCGTTTCGTGTGATTCGATCAACCGTTCGGCCTTCGGCGGTGATCTCGGTCATGATTCCTTTTGGAACGAATCGTCTTTCTTCATCAACAACTTTGTGGACATTGAGGCCAGACCAATGACCTAGTTCGAGACTATCCACGGTCTCGGTTTTAGAAAACATGTTTCCACCGCCGATGAATTGCGGATCGCACAAGAACGAGATTTGTTTTTCTTCCATGTCCGGAGA
>JBBRJI010000123.1:0-11175 GCA_038219625.1 Pirellulales bacterium
GGCCGTACTCTTCAAGAGGCGGTCATGATGATGGTGCCGGAAGCGTGGCAGAAGCATGAAACCATGTCGCCTGGAAAACGCGCCTTTTACGAATTCTTTAGTTGCATGATGGAACCGTGGGATGGGCCTGCCTCCATCGTGTTTACGGACGGACACTTCATTGGTGCAACGCTGGATCGAAACGGATTGCGACCTAGTCGATACTATCTCACGACGGACGATCGCGTGATCATGGCTAGTGAAGTTGGGGTGCTACCCGTGGATCCTGCAATTGTGAAGTCCAAAGGTCGGCTCCAACCCGGTCGAATGTTCCTCATCGACTTCAAAGAGGGACGTCTCATTCCTGACGAAGAGCTGAAGGAAACCTTTGCTGCGATTCGGCCTTACCAAGAATGGCTCAAGGCAGAACGCATCACGTTGGACCAATTGTCGACGGACAAAGAGTCGCATGGCTTCTATCCAGACACGCTGTTGCCACGCATGCAAGCCTTCGGATACACGTTGGAGACCATGAACTTCATGCTCCTTCCGATGATTCTTACTCAGGTGGATCCGATTGGATCGATGGGAAATGACTCCGCACTCGCGTGCTTAAGCGACCAACCCCGATTGGTTTACGATTATTTCAAACAGCTCTTTGCTCAGGTTACCAATCCAGCCATCGATTCGATTCGTGAAGAAGTCATCATGTCGCTGGAATGCTACGTTGGTCCAGAACAGAATTTGTTGGACGCGACACCTGCCCACTGCCATCGTCTCATGATCCCCCATCCCATACTCACCAATGAGGAATTGGCGGCCATCCAGCACATGACCAACCGCGGTTGGAAAACGAAGACGATCGATATCACCTTCGATCGTGAGCTGGGTAAACTCGGTGTTGAGGCGACGCTGGATCGGATTTGCAAAGAAGCGGAACAGGCGATTGACGATAAGTACACGATGATTGTGCTGTCCGATCGCAATATCGGCCAGGATCGCGTGGCTACGAGCAGTTTGCTCGCATGTGGAGCAGTGCACCATCATCTGGTGCGAGCCGCAAAACGAACTCGGATCGGAATCGTATTGGAAACGGGTGAGGCCCGCGAAGTGCACCACCACTGTTTGCTCGTTGGGTATGGTGCCGACGCGATCAATCCCTATTTGGCCTTTGAATCCTTGTGGCAAGCAAGCCGTGACGGATTGCTGAGCGGGATGGATGATAGCGAAATAGTCGCGGGCTATCGCAAGGCGGTCGCCAAGGGCATGATGAAGGTCATGGCGAAAATGGGAATTAGCACTCTGGCTAGTTACAAGGGGGCTCAAATCTTCGAAGCGCTCGGTTTGAAGGACGAGGTAATCGCACGTTGCTTTGCGGGAACCAACAGTCGAATTCAAGGTTGCAGTTTTGATATCTTGGCCGAAGAAACATTTCGTCGACATTCGCTTGGCTATCCCACCACCACGCGGAACGCGTTGCCGATGCTTGCAAACCTTGGTGAGTTTCACTGGCGCGCCCAAGGTGAACGCCATGGTTGGGACCCCGCCGCCATCGCGGACATCCAGATTGCAGCCCGTGCAGGGGACAAGAACGCATACAAACGCTTTGCAGACCATATCAACAAGGATGCAAAAATGCGATACGCGCTTCGTGGTCTGCTCGAATTCAAGCCGGGTGGCGCAGGCCCGGCCATACCTATCGAAGTGGTAGAACCTGCGAAAGAAATCGTCAAGCGATTTTGCACGGGCGCGATGAGTTTGGGATCGATCAGTGCCGAAGCCCACGAAACCGTCGCCATCGCCATGAATCGGCTCGGCGGGAAGAGCAACACGGGCGAAGGGGGTGAAGATCCTGTTCGATTCAAGCCGATGTCAAACGGTGACAGCAAGCGATCTGCCATCAAACAAGTCGCTTCGGGCCGATTTGGTGTAACCATCGAATATCTGGCGAATGCCGATGAATTGCAAATTAAGATTTCGCAAGGCGCGAAGCCTGGTGAGGGTGGCGAATTGCCAGGAAAGAAGGTTGACAAGTACATCGCCAGGATTCGCTACAGCACGCCTGGCGTTGGACTTATCAGTCCGCCACCGCACCACGACATTTACTCGATTGAGGATCTGGCACAGCTCATCCACGATTTAAAGAACAGCAACCCAAGCGCGCGTGTCAGCGTCAAGCTTGTGAGCGAAGTTGGAGTCGGAGTTGTGGCTTCCGGTGTCGCCAAGGCCCACGCCGATCATATCCTAATCAGTGGCGATACAGGCGGTACAGGTGCTTCGCCTCTTACCAGTATCAAGCACGCGGGATTGCCGTGGGAATTAGGTATTGCGGAAACACATCAGACATTGGTGCTTAACAATCTTCGCAGTCGAGTCACGTTGCAGACCGACGGTGGGCTCAAGACGGGTCGGGATGTCGTGATTGCCGCTCTGTTAGGGGCAGAAGAATTCGGTTTTGCAACCGCTCCACTGATCACGCTTGGTTGCATCATGATGCGCAAGTGCCATCTCAACACTTGTCCGGTTGGTATCGCGACTCAAGATCCCGAGCTTCGGGCGAAGTTCGCCGGCAAGCCTGAGCATGTGGTCAACTATCTGTTCATGGTCGCGGAAGACGCGAGGCAGATCATGGCCGAACTAGGCTTCAAAAAAATCGACGACATGATCGGTCGTACCGATTGCTTGATCGCGGACTCCGCTATCTCGCATTGGAAAGCGGACGGATTGGATCTGTCGCCGATCCTCAAGCCAGCCAAAAAATCGAGCCCGGATGTCGGCGTACGATGTTTGCAGAAACAAGATCATGGTCTCGAGAAGTCATTGGATATGACCGAAATCCTGCCGAGGTGTCAAACGACCTTAGAATCGCGCAAACCGGTGACTTTTGAGCTGCCGATCCTCAATACCAATCGAACTGTAGGCACTATTCTCAGTCACGAGATCGCCAAACGGTACGGCCAAGCGGGCTTGCCGACCGAGACCATTCATATCAAATTCACCGGTTCCGCTGGCCAAAGTTTTGGCGCATTCCTTTCGCATGGAGTTTCGCTAGAGCTAGAAGGGGACGCGAACGATTATGTCGGGAAAGGGCTCTCGGGTGGACGGATCGTTGTCTATCCAGACAAGCGTTCGACCTTCCCACCTGAAGACAATATCATCGTCGGGAACGTTTGTTTGTATGGTGCAACAACTGGTGAGCTTTTCATTCGAGGTCGGGCGGCGGAGCGATTTGCAGTGCGCAATTCAGGCTGTTCCGCCGTTATCGAGGGTGTAGGCGACCATGGTTGCGAATACATGACCGGTGGATGCGTCGTCGTCCTAGGTCCAACCGGTAGGAATTTTGCAGCGGGCATGAGCGGAGGGGTTGCCTACGTGTTGGCGGATGTAGAATCGTTCCGCATTCTCTGCAATCTTGGGACCGTCGAACTAGAAAACGTCGAAGCCGACGAAGATATTGCAGAGCTTTTTGCTCTTGTTTCCAAGCATGCAGACTTCACCAAGTCGTCCGTCGCTAAGGGGCTACTTGCCGACTGGGCAAGCAGCGTCGGTCGCTTTATCAAAGTAATGCCGACCGACTACAAGCGCGTCATGCTAGAGTTGAAGCGAGAACAAGAACTGCAATTGGTATAAGCGGTAAGCTTTAAGCTTTAAGCTAATTCAGTTTAACTAAACACAATCGAAGACACTTGCTTCGCAAACATCAATTCCTATCCGATTACACCATAGGCCTTAAGCCTAACACCTCACACCTCACACCTAACACCTAACACCTAACAAAAACATGGGAAAACCAACTGGTTTCAAAGAATTCGATCGCAAGAAGGTGGAATGGCGATTGCCCATTGTTCGTCTCAACGATTATCGTGAAATCTATACCGAGCCTGAGGAAGAACAATTGCGAACCCAAGGGGCGCGCTGCATGGATTGCGGCGTTCCTTTTTGCCAGTCCGCCACCGGTTGTCCGATTGAAAACTTGATTCCAGAATGGAATGATCTGGTCTACCACGGACGCTGGCGTGAAGCAGTCGACCGATTGCACAAAACTAACAACTTCCCGGAGTTCACGGGTCGTGTTTGTCCAGCTCCGTGCGAGGGAGCTTGCGTTCTTGGGATTACCGATCCACCAGTGACGATCAAGAACATTGAGAACGCGATCATAGACCGAGCGTTCGATGAAGGTTGGGTGACGGCTAGTCCACCGGAAATGCGGACGGGCAAAAGTGTTGCAATCATTGGAAGTGGACCGGCTGGATTGGCTGCGGCTGACCAACTCAACAAAGTTGGTCACACGGTAACGGTTTATGAACGCGCCGATCGTATCGGAGGCCTACTCACGTACGGCATACCGAACATGAAATTGGATAAAGGAGTTGTCCAACGTCGGTTGGATTTGATGGCAGAGGAAGGAGTCAAGTTTGTTACCAACGCTAACGTCGGAGCGAATGTGGATCCGAAGCAATTGATGGCCGAAAACCATGCGGTTCTGCTTTCAACGGGTGCTACCAAGCCTCGCGATTTGCCGATTCCGGGACGTCAACTGAACGGCGTACATTTTGCGATGGAGTTCTTGACCGCAAACACGGCGAGTTTGCTTGACAGCCATCATACGGACGGCAAGTTCATCTCGGCCAAGGGAAAACGTGTCGTGGTTATTGGCGGTGGCGATACAGGTTGTGATTGCATCGGAACGAGTTTGCGGCACGGTTGTACTCAATTGGTGAACTTCGAGTTATTGGACAAACCACCGCAAGATAGAGCTTCCGACAATCCATGGCCGCAGTGGCCGAAAACGTTCCGAGTCGATTACGGTCATGAGGAAGCAGAAGAGAAGTTTGGAAACGACCCTCGTGAGTATTGTATTTTAAGCAAGGAATTCCTTGATGATGGCCAGGGGAATGTCGTAGGCATCAAGACGGTTCGGGTGCAATGGCTTAAAAAAGAGGGTCGGATGACGATGCAGGAAGTGGCAGGCAGCGAAGAAGTGATCGATGCCGACCTTGTGTTGCTTGCGATGGGTTTCGTCGGACCAGAAAACGCTGTAACGGAGCTTATTGGCATCGAACTTGATCCACGCAGCAACTACAAGGCGGAACATGGCAAGTTTGAGACCAATGTTCGGGGCGTCTTCGCCGCGGGCGACTGCCGCCGCGGTCAATCGCTTGTGGTTTGGGCAATCAACGAAGGCCGAGGTGCCGCACGAGCAATCGATATGTACTTGCAAGGAAACAGCACGCTACCCGCGCCGGGGGTGACGATGGGGTCCGCTTTGTTGAGCTCAACAAATTGATTTTGATGATTTAATCGTTCTTCTTCCATGCTTAATTCGGGGGTAGCGGAACTCGCCAAGAGTTTCGGTGGTTCGGACGAACTCACTGAGATTTACCTCTTGAAGTCGCCGAAAGCCTATGCGGCTTCCGCGACGTTTGATCGGAAGTCTCCCTTTTTTTGGAAAAAGATATTCCACTTAGGTCTTGGACAGTCAAGGCTTTACGAATGTCAAGAGGATACCCCCCCGCGTCGCTAGCGGTTGACAGATTTGGACTGCAGGGTGAGGGTAGTACACGGTAAGCAATCAGGACGATTGTTGGAATGGAATAGCAAGATGCTTTGAAGAATTGTTTCTCGCAATGGAGTATTAGTATGCAACGGTTTGCATTCTCGATGATTGTTTTTGGTTCGATTTTGTTCTCGCAACCATCTCAGTTGGCAAGTGCCTGTGACAATTGCGTTGCCCAGCAAAAGGCTTCGCAACAAGCGACGTCGGGACAGATGCGCCATGTCGGTGGCTCGATGGGTACTGGACGATACGAAGGGGTTGGATTCTCGACCGTCTCGTCCGAAGATGCGATTCGCAAATGCTGTTATTGGGGACAGCGCAGCCCGGTTGGGATCGGCGTAGCCCGCGGCCAAAATGGCTGGTATGCGACAGTTTTGTATCGCTAAAATGCGATAGTTCGAGGCTGTTAAAAAACTACTATTGCGGGAGAAATAGGATTGCGCAATAGCAAAGGGGAACGGGAGTTTGGAAGCCCAATTGTAGGACGCCCAAACGCATCCGTCGGGGACAAGCCCGAACGGTTGAGCTAGCGATATTGCCTAACTCTATTGATGTTCAGAACAAATAAGACTCGATAAAAATCAGAAAGAAATATCGAAACTGCTATTTGTCAGACGGCCTACCTAGCGCCTCAAATTCGGGCTGACGTGTGGCAAGGGCTAACGTGTGGCAAGGGCTGACGTGTGGCACGCCCAAAGCGATAGCGTGGGCGTGGTGAATGGTGGCAAGGGTTTGCTGGCGATTCCCACGCCCTTCGTACCTCAGGGCGTGCCACACGCAGGTGCCCCACACACAGGTGCCACACGCAGATCAAGGACCTTGTTTCTAGCGATCCGAACGTAGGTTTTCTTACTTTTGCCACCAAAACGTCAATCGCGGCAGTTTCGACGCAGGGCTATTGGGAGGGTCCGTTTCAAAAAGTTGTACCCCTACCGCAAAGTCCATCTTGCCATCTGCGTTGAAGTCGGCGGCTACTAGCGCTGGATACCGCGGTGTCCCTCGTTCCAACACGTGAACTTGGAACTGAAGATCCGGTATTTGTTCCAGCAAAACTATCGAGGCCGGTGATCGTTCGTTCAACGAAGTCGGATAGACAATCGTTGGCAAATTCGCCACTACGAGGATATCGAGATCCGAATCGTCATCGATGTCGGTTGCTACAGCTCGATATGCGCCTGGCAAGTCAAGTAAGCGATGAAGGCGAAACTCGAGGTTCCCGACGTTCTCAAGCCACTGGAGACCATGTGAACGATTCGCAAAGTTATTGTCAAAGGTATCCCCGTTCACGTATAGGATATCTTGATCCCCATCTTGATCGAGATCCACCAACTCAATGCCAACGGAGCCGAAAGTTAAATCGCCACCGGTCGCAGCCCGATGCCTATCGAATTTGCGTCCCTGATTGATAAAAAGTTCGACACACTCGAATTCCTGGCTGATAACGGTCGCAAAGTCCATGTCACCGTCACGATTCCAATCGTTCGCCAAAACTTGCATTGCACCAGGTCGGATGTCGATCACGTTTTGAGCGAAGCGAACGGTCCGTTGATCCTCACTTTGATTGGTAAGCAGACGAATGCTGCCAGTTTGCCGATGCCCAAATTCTGCAAGTAGCAAGTCGGGTTTTCCATCGCCGGAAAAATCTGCGACCGCCACATCCGCCACGCGTCCCAGTTTTTCAGCGATGGTGATCGATTGAAAATCATGGGTCGCAGCATCTCGTTTTAGCCAAACTGCTCTTCCTAATGCGTGATCGTAAGGATTGAAACTGCCTAGGTCTGCAACCACGAGATCGGTTCGGCCGTCTTCGTTCAAATCGCATGGTGTCACCCTGGCTGGCACCCCCACACGATCGATCAACGTCCGCGTCGTTTTCTTCGGTGCAGGTGTCACAGAATTGATGCTCCCCTCCCTCATGTCCGTTACGACCAGTCGCCGATCTCCTTCCGGTTGAAACTCGACCCAACGGATCGATGATACCGCGGGGGTAATATAATTTCCGTCCTTCCAATCGAAGCTCTCCCGATCGAAACGAGAGAGCCATTCCGAATCTAATGGCGGTGGCTCAGGAAATGCAAATTGGGCCGGTGATCGCTCGCGATAGAACTTGAGAACATCCTCGAGGAGAGGTGGATGCAGATCTGTTCTGCCCGAGCGAGCATAGAACTCAAAGCCCTTGTGAATTTCGTCATACCACACTTCACGGACAAAACTTGCTGGATTTGGGAGCTCATGACAATCCCCGCAAAACCTTTGGATCCCGACCGGTGCAGGCAAATCGGCATCGCTTCTGGCTTCCGCGGGTTTGGACAAAAGAGCCAACTCCCCCCGAATTGAATCTCCCGTCTTTTTGCTTCCGTTGCAGCCTGAAAACACTAGAGCTATTGAAAGTAAGATCGAAGGTCTTGGCCAAGACATCGAGGGTTGACCTATGTTCTGAAAAAAAGGCAAGCGACTTCGGCTCTCGGAAATATCTACATCGTCCCATTTTTCTTTTTCCTTAACAAGCTCTAGCGCGTTTAGGCGAGCCTCAGACATAATACTCCCAGCGCACCGTGTGGCACGCCCAAAGCGATTAGCGCGATTAGCGATGGGCGTGGGAAGTGTGGCAAATGACTCTAGCGATTCACCACGCCCTTCGTACCTCAGAGCGTGCCACCCAGTTTATAGGTCGATTTCAAGCTGCCCCTCGCCTTGGCGGGCAAATTCAGGAGTGCTCGCCTTAGCAAGAGTTTAAGCTAGAGTACAATGACATGGTCGTGCTAAGTCAGATTGCAGCGGATCCCGAGGTGAACGATTGAAACGCATTCTCTTTTCGGTGGCCGCGGTGGTTTTGTTGGTTTTGGCAGCGACTTGTCTCGTGGTGCTTTCGGGACGGAGAGATTCCCTGGATGCGATCCAAGCGGACTACATGGAGGGGGATCTGTCGCAGACCCTTGCATCAATTGTCGCAATTCGCGGGAAGTCGCTTACCGCCGATCTACACCTATCGGCTGCAAATTGCTATCGCCAGCTTGGTCATGGGACACAGTTCCGCGAACAAATTGAAAAGGCGCAACGCCTAGCGCAATCGAAGGACGGTGTCGATTTAGCCATCGCGATGTACAAGATCCAGCATGGCCAACTCGATGTTTCACCACAACAAATGGTCGACTTGCTGCAAAATGCAGGGGCTGTTCAAGCGGACGCTTACAGCGTAGTTGTGCAATGGGCTTTTGCGACCGAAAAACTCACCGTCGCCAAAGAGTTGATCGACATCTGGCGCACCAAGCAACCCAATTCCGCACAGTTGCAATACCTCGCAGCCGTTCACCTGAACCTATCCGGTTTCAAAGAGGAAGCGGCCGCTAGTTTAATCGATACGATCGAACGGCATCCGCGTCATGAACTATCATGGCTTGCGTTGGCCGAAGTATTCACTAGGCCACCCAACGTCCGTTTTCAGCAGAGCGAACTTCTACTCGAACGATTTGCCTCGCAATTTCCGCACAACACCGAAGTGGTTTCGCGACTTGCAAAGATCCGACGTCGACTCGGGCATTCTCGAGCTTCACAACTCGCGTTGTCGGCTGCGAAAACCGAAGTTGCAATTCTAGAAAGAGCCAACGTCGAATTCGACTTGGGCAACTACCGAGACTCCGTCAATGCCTTTCAGGCTGCGAATCTATCTACAACAGACGATTTCAAAAAACTAATCGACACAGCCTTTAATAACTCGCTACAGGGACAAGGCGAAGCAGGTAGTCTGCTTACCGACCGTGTCAGTTTGGGAGCGACCGCCCTGGGGCTAGCTGGAGATTTAACGACATCCCAGTCGGTGTTCGAACTAGCCGCAAATCGGACCGCTAGACTCCGGCGATTGCAAGACTTGAGAGCCAAACAAGCGGTGTTGCTAGGCGACCAGTCATTGGTGCTTGAAATAAACTCGGTCACTGCGCTTTCCGAATTGTCGCCGACGAATTTGTCGCCGCACATGGATCCTCTCGCCAATTCTCTAGGAAATAAACTTTACCAGACGCATTGCGCGAATTGCCATGGCACCAACGGAGACGGCTTTGGAAGAGCTGGGGCGAATCTGTTTCCGCCCCCACGTCGTTTTCGCGATGAACCGATGCGAATGATTTCGTCCACGAATGGAGTGGCCAGCGATGCCGATTTGGCGCAATCCATTCGGCGTGGTCAGGCAGGAACGTCGATGCCCGCTTTTAAGCAGTTTTCAGATTCCGAGGTTGTGTCGCTGGTCGGAGTGTTGCGAGAATTCGCGGTTTCAGGACTTCGCGCAAAATTCAAGAACGAGTTTCCGTCCGACGAAGGGACCGACAGTTTGGCGGAGTCACAATGGGTCGCGGCCAGGTCGCAAGCTAGCGAGCCAATTGCCATTCCCGACCTTTCTAACATGGCGGGATTAGCAACTCGCGGACGCGAGGTATTTCGCCAGGCAGGCTGTGTTGGCTGTCATGCAGTTCCGGGCCAAGCCAATCGAGTCAAGTACCGATTGTTTGATTCCTTGGGACGTCCTCTCCATCCGCCCAACCTCGAACTCGATGTTTTTCACGGAGGCGACGAACCCGAATCGATCTACAAGCGAATCACGTTAGGGATTCCAGGAACGCCCCATCCAGCACTCGCACCTGTTCTAGAAGGGGACATTGTAAGTTTGGTTGCGTACATCGTTTCCATACGTACGGTGCAACCAGATGTTAGTTCCAACAATGCACGAAGCAAACGGGCAGGGGCTTATTGAAATGCGGCTCAAGCCAGGGAATGCCGCGACGCGGCTTGTCCTTTGTCATAGGCTCGGAGGTCGTCCAGTTTAGCAACCCTCCCTCTGGGAGGGTCTCGCGAAGCGAGGGGAGGGTGAAGTGCGAGAAGCAGTTGGTTAAATCAGTTCACCCTCCCCGGCCGTTGGCCGACCCTCCCGGAGGGAGGATAACTTTCGTTGGAAATGTCTGAGATCCGAGCCTGCGGGATTTGGTATGCGCTTTCGAATTCAGGTGTCGGGCGTCGAGAAGTATCGAAAAATTTATTAACAATCTGTATTGCTACTGAATCATTCAAGTATCATGAATCTACTGTTCGGAAGATTTTCAAATCTAGAGGAGACACCCAATGTTACGAATGAGTATTTTTCTATGCGTTTTTCCACTGATCTCAAGCTTTGCGTTCTCGCGAGATGTGCTTTACAAAGCTAGCGGGCATTATGAATGCGAAAGCGGGCCCGGATTGACCGAATCGAAAACCGCGACTTCGGATAGTTGCGCATTGGCTCATCAAGCAATTGAAGATGACCTGGGGGGCCCTAGTTCACTGAGTTGTTATGGTGGAGCAATTCCAGTTTACATCGATGAAGGATGTACTCCTTATATGTTTAGGTTACCGGGCGACGGTCAACTTGCTGGCGACGGTCAACCTGCTGCCGACAGTCAGTTTGCCGTCGAATCATCGGCACCGTGCCAGTGGACGGTCAAACTAATTTATACGTTTGCGAGTGGAAAAAGATCTGGTGTGCAGCGGAAAGGATCGACCTACAGCAAAGCCTATCAAGCAGCGTGGGCTGCGATCTGCGCCAAAACATCCGACGGTAACTATGGTGGACTTTGCGCAGGAACTGGCGTTTGCAAAGTCACAGCTCCAGAGCC
>JBBRJI010000124.1:0-11152 GCA_038219625.1 Pirellulales bacterium
CATGTTACCGATTCTCGACGAGTATCGGTGCGTACTGCCGATTCCCGTGCGATCACTTTCTTTACCAGTTCTCCGTGTTGCATTTCCGGGGTCAAGCGGATGGTGGCTGACGCGTCTCCGTGCGGGGTCGCTTGAATGGCATAGATGAAATGAGGCGAGTCATACACATGTCCCTTAGAGGAAATGTCATGATAAAAAACGCATGTTGGTCCCGTTGAAATATTTCGAACCGAGAGCTCCTTCCGAATGTTGGCCCGACACCGCCACAACTGTGAGAAGGACGAAACATCCGCCGCGAAACCTGCTTGTTCTAGCGGATCTTCGCTGATGCGCTGAACTGTTTGCCGAACCCACTCATCCAGTAGCGGCGGCGTGTTGCTTGAGATTTTGCCGGCCCGAAGCCCATTCTTGTCCATAGCAATTCGCAATTCGGGCTTCAGGGATTGCTCATCGATTTGCGCCCAGAGCGCAGGAAGCCGGATGGCTTGCGACGGATTCAGCCGCACCAAAATCGTTTCGACCCCGGCTGCGTCCCCCGTTGTTACGGTAGAGCCAAAGCCAGCCATCGCATGGGCTGCCACGGGCTCTTCACCCGATGGTAGCCAAGTGGCGCAGCCAACCGGAAGAGCCAAGCCTGCGCACACAAAAATGACTGCTAAGAGTTTGAATTGGGTGAAGCTCATCCGAATGGATTAATCACTTGATAGGGTTCTGTGCGGCCGGGTTATTGGCAGCCCGCAAATTGTCTACCGCCGGTGGAGCGAAAACCTTATCTTCCACTTTCCAATCCTTGGGGATGTCGAACGGAATGAACTCTTTGCGGAAAAGCTCCCCGAACTTCTGAAGCAGACTGGCATTCTTCACGCGATCGCTGAATTGAAAGACCTCTCGATTGTCGTTCAAGATTTGCCCCGGTTCATCAACGTGCTCTGGGTTGAATTTCACGAGCATAATTGGCAAGAACAATTCCCGGTCGAGATAAATCTGAACGTGGTCGTAATTGACGGCATCCGATTGCAGTTTTGGGTAGGCTTCGATTACAAAAATGTCATCGCGAGGTTTGTCGTTTTGGCCCTTCGGAGGAGGTAGGGATCGCACCCAGTAGCGTGCCTTGATCTTTTCTGCCTTCACGCCAAACATGAATGGCATGGGCGATTCGAGAATTCCAGCCCCCCTCAATTCCGGTGGCATCGAAAATCGAGTGCATTCTTTTCTGCTCCGATCGTATTCATACACCTTTTCACCATCGCAAAGCCACCATTCTCCAAACACGTTGTCAAACTCCTTCATCTCCTTTTGGTTGGTTGCATCGAGCTGACCTGTAAGCTTAAGCAACTTATCTATTTTGAACAACCCTTTGTCAGGCGCCATGTATTTCAACTCACCCGAGGCGGTCGAAACGTTGACGTTTCGAATATCCGTTCCCAACTTTTTGGCCAACTCAGCAACAAAATTGTCCGATGAGTTGTACTGCCATCGCAATAGTTTGCAGGAATAGCGTTCGATGTTTGCGGTCGAACCCTCCCAGTAATTGAGCACTTGATCTAGATGCGCTTGTTCCGCGGGCGATAGTGCGGGAAAAGGATTCTTGGTGACAACTTCTTTTCCACTGCCAGCCCCCGGAAGGGGACTGGATACGGGACGTTGACTCAAAGCTGGATTGAGTGCCGGATTCATGGTCGGATTGGCTGGCGTTCCAGTTCCCTGGCCAGGGGCGTTACGACCTGTTGGATTGCCTCCAGTTTGTGGCCCAACGGGTTGCTGATTCGTTGTTGAACCTGGTCGGTTGCCATAACCGGCTGCAGGTGGTGCGACTCCCTGTTGGCCGACTGCCAGTGAGCCAACGCCTATGAGCCATGCACTGGCAAGGCATCCAAGCGTAGAGTGTCGATAGAACCGGGGCCCTTGATTATTCATATTCATCATCCGTGACATTGCTGAATTTGGACTCGCCCTTCCATGGGCTGCATGCGGACAGCCTACCTGTCTATCGCTGGCACAATAACAACTCAACCAAAAACTACCTAGACCGAAACTCCGGGTTGTAACGATGGAATCGCAAGAAAGTTGCAACAGGTTGATTCGGAAACTTAGCTATCAATCCCATTTTGACCTAGGGTTACTTGCCTAAGGATCGTTCGATCCATTAGTGTCGTAGCGAAACTCGCCAAGAGTTTCGGCGCACGCCCGAAAGTCTTGGCGACTTCCGCTACGGGAAAATCGGACAGTTATCGATTGAACAGTCTTAAGTCGTTTTTACCCCTAACCCAAACGCTATCTGCAATGTCCATCATCGCCCCTTCGTTCAGCAATTCGGTTAGTTCCCCCTTTGTCCTATTTTCTGGCCAAGAGTCGTTTGCCCAGCGAGAACTGTCGTCATTGCACCTCATTAACGGCGAACACTTCTCGGGCGCCGAACGGGTCCAGCAACTCCTCGGCAATCGATTACCCGACTTTGGCGTGTCCGCTCATTTTGCATGTCTGAAACCCGGCAAATTTCCCGAATTTTGCGGGTTGAACCGCGACAGCGTTCGATCGATCGGCATGAAGAGCCGTTTTGACTTGAGCATTGTCCAACGTATCGCTGACTACGCATATGAGACGCAGTCGGATGTACTCCACGCACACACACCCAGAACCGCCATGATCGCAAGTTTCGTTTCAAAACGTTGCGAACTACCTTGGGTCTATCATGTCCATTCCCCAACCGCTCGCGATTCCACTCAAGCCATGGTCAATCGAGTCAACGCTTGGGTGGAAGCTTATTCGCTTCGAAACGCAGATCATATCATCACCGTATCGAAATCGCTTCGGCGCGAAATGCTCTCGCGCGGTCATTCACGTAACAAAATAACCGCGGTCGCAAATGGCGTAGCGGAGCAAACCCCCATCGATCCGGCAAGTCGACTCGATCAACGGACTTGGAAACTCGGAATGGTGGCTCTGGTTCGTCCTCGCAAAGGGATCGAGGTCTTGCTCGAGGCGATCGCCAAATTGAACGGGGCAAAGAATCGAATCACGCTCGACGTGATTGGAGGATTCGAGACCCCCGAATATGAATCGAGCATTCGAGGACTCATCGAACGGCTCAACCTAGTTGGGATCGTTCACCTGAGAGGCTTTACCAAAGACGTTCCGGCGGTCATGCGCACTTTAGATGCAATGGTATTGCCTAGCCTGTTCGGGGAAGGGATGCCGATGGTCGTTTTGGAAGCGTTGGCTTGCGGCGTGCCCGTCATCGCGACCCGGGTCGAGGGTACCCCTGAAGTGATTCGACACGGCCAAGAAGGCTTGCTCGCGCGACCTCAAGACCCAGAATCGCTCTCTCAAGCGATTCAAGTGTTCATCTCAGACCGATCCGCCTGGAGCCAAATGAGTCGATTGGCGGTCGAACGGCATCGCAAAGGATTCTCGGATGTGAAAATGGCCGAAAGAACGGCAAATGTGTACCGCAAGCTGGTGTTTGGCTGAGTAATTTGGACGACCTTACTAGTTCAAGTCTAGTTCAAGCAAGCGTCCAAAAGACTATTCCAGCGAAAGGGACCGGACTTAGCAACTTGCTCTTCGACTTCGCTCGCAAATAATTTCGCACGATCGGCTTGTCCGTCGAGCTTTAGCAAAGCGGATAGCAATAGCAGCTCGTTCCCCGACTTGTTAGGCGACTCGAGCACCGACTGCGAGAGCTGTTCCAATTTTGCGTTTATGTCGACTAAGCATGCAGCGAAATAGTCTTGAAGTGAGTCCTTCGAGAGCTCGTTCGGCAACACTTGGCTTCCAGCTTCACAAGCCAGTTCAAGCAATCGTAAAATTTCGTCGGTCGTGGGTTTCTCTACAGAACTTACTTCATTCGCGAAGTACTTGAGCAATGCTTGGCGAAGATACACTCCAGCCCCTTTGGGTTGTGTAATGCGTTCCATGCTTTTGCACGAAGAATGGGCATGGTCCAGTTCGCCAGCAGCCACCATGTCATCGACGATACCGACCGCGGCTTTGGTCCATATGGGTGAATAGGGCTGCAACAGCGCTGGCTTATTGGAAATGAGCCTGAGCCCTCGTTGGTTTTCGATCACATCGCTTTCCTTCGCAACTCTCGTAAGCGAGTCCATTTTCGAAACCGGTAAGCTCGCAAGCGGAGAATTTTTTTGGAACGTTCGAGTCGTCGCAGCCAGCGGAGTATTCAATTGATTGCCGGCTGCGAACCAATTCGCATTCGACGTTTGAGGAAAATTGTTATTCGCGATTGGGAATCCAACATGGGTTTGGACGCTGCTCCAGGTTGAGCATGGGTAATACGCTGGGGCATAGTAAACAGGCGAATAGTAAACAGGTGGATAGTAAACGGGTGCAAAATACGTCGGCGTGTAGTAATTAACCGAGTAATATCGTGGCATGTAGCCAATCGAAAAGGAAAGGGATGGATAGTAACACGACGAGCGCGAGCCATAAAAACTGGAGTAGCCTCCGTAAGAGTGCGAGCCCCAACCCAAGGAGCTGAAGCATCCATGGTGACGGTGGAAAGGGAAATGGCCATAGGCCTGCGATTCCATCGCAATGGAGCCCAACGTGACACAACCGAAGGCAAGCGTCCACTTTGCAATGGATCTGGAAAACCAATTCGTGGTACGCATGCTTTGTCTCGCTATTCTTTCGTTGCAATCAGTATCCGTAACGGAACTATCGTAGCGGAAGCCGCCAAGGCTTTCGGCGACTTTTCGCGGCCATTCCAGTGCTTTCCACCGAAACTCTTGGCGAGTTCCGCTACCCCTAAGTCTAATGTTGACAATACTCTAGTATTGGACCTACGGAGTCCGTTTGCCAGTACCCAAGTCGGTTTTGCCAGGAAAAATCGCACCAAACCCTAGGGTGATCCAAGCTAGCATCATGGTTGCTCCACCCAATGGGACAATGCTCCAATGTCCCATAGCGTCGAAGAAAACCATGCTGTATAGCCCGCCGGAGAACAGACCGATCCCAACCAAGAAGAGAATGCACGCCACTTTCCAAGCTCGACAGGATACGGTTGCGGGAGCAAGTCCTAGGGAAAGAATGGCCAATGTGTGAAACATTTGGTACTTCACAGCAATTTCACATTGCCCGATTTTCTTTTGAACCTCGATATCCGATAGTCCGGCTTGTTGGAGGCGTTTGGGAAGCGAATGCGAGCCCATGGCTCCAATTCCGACGCAAATGAGACCAGAAATTGCGGCTACAAGCACCAACCAACGCGAACCAAGCATGGAATTCCTCAGAAAAGAAGCCGCCGGCAGAACGAGTGTCCACCATCGATGTTCCACCAAAGTATCGCTGTCGTCTGACCTTGTAACAAGCCCCTAAACATCAAAGCCTGGCCATGCGGAGCACGCTGAGCAAGAAGCTCGAAGCGGCGCATTGAACCGACAACGCGATCATTCCCACCGCTGGGATAATCCACCGCATGGAAGTCGCATAATGCAGCTCGCCAAAACCAGACGCCATCCACTGAAGGGACACGCTGGCGATCAAGCTGACTCCAACGGCAGCCATCCCAAGTGAAATGGCCAGTAATCTTTCGAGCGTCATTACCCGCGCGAACACCTCCAACCGATGGTTCTTCGGAAGTACTCCCTCGGTCACCGCGAAGGTTTTGGCAAGGATGGCACACCAGATTAGTTGTGACGCGATGAGAATCGCAAGAGTGCCAACGAGCAAGGTATGAACATCCAGCGCGACTCCCGCGAGTTTAAATCCAGGCAACGCCAATGCGCAGAGCAAAAAGCCGATCATTCCGAGCGAAACGCCAGGAACCAAAAAAGTCCAGCGTGGACTCAACAACATAAAAAACCGAAGCGTCCGCCAGCCGTCGCGGAAGGTTCGCAAATGCGAACGCTGGTTGATTCGCCCATCGGGATGTAGGGTGATCGGCACTTGGTCCATCGCGCCGCCGAACAATGTCGACTTAATGATCATCTCGGTGGCAAATTCCATCCCGGTGCAGCGTTGGTCCAGGGAGGCTTGCCATTCGCGTCGGAAGCCTCGCATCCCGCAGTAAACGTCATGAACCGAAGTTCGAAACATGGTCCGGACTAGGCTCGACAGGAGTGGGTTCCCAAGCCATCGATGTAGAAAAGGCATCGCGCCGTGTAGAACTTGCCCGCCACCTCTGGGGAGTCGACAGCCTTGGACGATATCCATACCGGCGTTCAGTTTTTCGTAGAATTGCGGCAGCGCAGCAAAGTCATAGCTGTCGTCTGCGTCACCCATGAGAACGAATCGCCCCCGAGCTTGTCGAATGCCGCCCATGAGAGCGGCGCCGTAGCCTCGCTCAGCGACGTTGACGACTCGAGCGCCAGCAGCGTTCGCCAGCGCCTGGGAGCCGTCCGTGCTGCCGTTATCAGCGACGATGACTTCGGAAGCGATTCCCATCGCGTCTAGAGTCGCGATGGCCTTTCGGACACAGCTCGCGACCGTGTCCGCTTCGTTGAGGCATGGCATCACCACCGAAAGCTCAAGGGGCGAATCGGGGGCTGTTGCTTTCGCAAGGTTGCGTTCGGCGTTATCGAGCGAGGTGACAACCCGGTTTTCAGCGAGCATCTGAGCAGCGGTATTTTTTGATACCGCACCAGCGACAGAGCTGCCTAGCAGGTCCCTATTGTCCGTTCCTAACGGGTATCTGTTGGCAACTTTCGCAATGTCGCAACTTTCCATGTCTCTTTTCCTCGCCTTCCACATTGTCTGCACAATCGCCGAAACGGCGAGTAAATCTAGGTCATAAACAGGAAATGAGCCAAATGTTCCTAGGAAATCTTGGTCAATCGATTGCCACAATCTTCCTATATGCCTTCTATGTTGGTTGTTCTGCCACTTCCGCGATTCTTCAAGCCGATTTACCATTAACTGTTCGAGCGGGCAAAACGCACTTATGTCGGTGCGGGAGCGAAATCGCGTATCGGATTGCCTGGGGTAACTGGTGGCCAACGAAAATCGAACGGATGGAAGAGACGAAGATTTGGCCCATGTTTTGGGCTACCTCAATTTTTCGTCCGGAAAGTCGGATCCAAAATCCCTCGCCGCTCTGAATCGGCTCTACGGCTTAGCTTTAGCCGGGACGCCTGGTCAATACAGTCCCTATGCTGGCCTGCCTCCCTGGTTAACGATCCAGCAGTGGCTGCAAGACCGGCTTGGCAAGCTGCGAGACGAAAAGGAGATCTTTCGCGAAAGCGATCAGGCTAGTCAGGTTCTCCAAATCGTCTGGCTGTACCTGTTGCCAGATTACCTGGATTACCATAGCGACCTCCTCTTCCACCAGGAGCCTGAGGGATTATTTAACGGGCTGTTCCTGGGCCGAGCCATCGAATGTGTTCTACAGCAGGGGGCTCCATGGAATGCAATTGATCGGATCGTGGCCAAAGCTATCGACCAACTGAACGACTATGTTGGATTTCGGCCGGTCGCGGTCCTTGAGGGCCGGCGTTTAGAACCCTATGGTCACGAGTGGCTTCGTCCGATACCGCTCTATGTTCGCGATGTGGGTGTCGCGAACGGACCCTATTGCGAGATCATTACCAAGGCCCTTGAAATCCTGAGGAAGACATCGCCAAATATCCTGCGGGATGCACAGTTCGATCCGAACAATCTTGAGGAATTGGCCCTCGACGTTCGAGCCTATGATTTCGATCACCCAGTCAACAAACGACCCAATTATTACTTCGGTCAGTGGGATCCACACTTGATGGACCAGAGCGGAACGTACCGCCGCTTTGTACTTCAGCAGGTGACGGTGGATGCCCTGCTCGATAGGGTCGCCAAAGAAAAAGAACTACCGCACGACGAGACTCTGACCGAAGCAGCAGTCGTTCTGGCTGGAACCATGCTGATGGCTTCCGGTATTTCTGGAGGAAGTGCCAACTCGTTTTCGTCCACAACGACCCTTGTCAACTTGCTCGCCCAGATCGCTTTGTATCGCGATTCGTTTTACACCGAGTTTTTGCAAAAATTAACCGGAGCTCACGCAGAGCGGTTGCGCAACGAAGCGGCGATTCGACGTCAGCCACTGGGCGGTGCACGTCAACAACTCAATACGACACTTGCCCGTTTGCGTGCATCGCAGGTGGAGCATGTCCAGCTCGCTCGCATTTTTGCGAGGATGGGGAGTGCCAACGCTGCCAAAGAGGAAGCGGATGATGTGCAAGTGCCCTCCGCCAGAATCCTTTGCCGGATCGACTGTTTGTTGACAGTTGGGAACCAATTGCTGCGACGTGGCGAACTTGCAAAAGCGGGCGATGTACCGGACCAGATTTTTGATTTGATACAACATGGAGTCGAATGCGGGGCTTTGGTCGATCCATGGAACATACTTGGCTTTGCCGGCAATTTCCCGCGTTTTGTCGGCTCGGATTCCACCGTTACCGACGAACGGGTGGAAGAGTTGGTGCAGATTATGGAGCAGACCTTTGGCTTCCTGTCCCGACTTTGGCGCGAAGCAGCGGCGACCGACCAAGAAGCACTCTCCAAACGAACCGAAGAGCGTTTTCAGGCGATTTCGGACTGGTGGCGAAAATACGCTGCTCACCAAATCAGCGACGTTGCAGCTACCGATTCTCAGGATGCACTCGAATCATCGCAGTTGGTTTCTCGCGCATTAAGGCTTTGGCACCAAGGTGGCGCAGCAGCCGGCGATCTCAAGTTTTGGGCGCCGCATGCGGACTTGTTCGATTCCCCCAAAGCGTACGCCTTGGTCATCGAAGCGTTGCTTGACCGACATGACTTCGTGGGTGGCATGGCCTTGCTTGTTCACTGGTTGAGCCAAGCCGGGCGTGTTGGACTGCAAAGCGGAAACACTTCTTACTCGGACCTGGCGCGCATATGGCTGGAACAGTTGTTCGAGTATTCCAACGAACCGCTATCCGCCTCCACGCTTGAGCAGATTGCGAACGCTCCAAAACAAGCAGATACCCCTAAGTCACCTGATTTTGTTTGGTCGATGGTCGAAAAATTCTTTGACTACTTGGAAGCCAATGGAGAGTCCTTTTGGGCGGTCCCAGAATTTCGGCTTGCCAGACCGGGCAAGCCCAAAAAGCGACCGGACGAAAAGACGGACCTGATGGCCGCTGGCGACCGAAATGACGACGAATCCGGTGACGAAGGCGAAGAGGCCATCGACAAGGCCTCGCTGTTCGATGCCGCCTACGAAGGAGTTACCTATTCCGACAGCACCGACGACGGAGTCGAGGGGCATGTCTATGAACAAGACGAAGGTTCGTCCGAAGAATTGGTATCTGAGTCCAAGCGATTAGGGGAGCATCTGACTTTTCTAGCTGCTTTGGCTCAAATGTGGAAACTGGTTTCGCAATCGACGCAGACCCTCGAAACGGAGCCGGTGGGATCGTCCGAATCGGTCATCGCGGGGGCAGCCCGAAGAACGCGTGTTGTCGCAGCTTTGCGACGATGGAGCGGACAGTGCCTGCATAATCGCAACGCGTTGGTCGATTTGCTCGATCAGATTCAGTCGTTCAAAGTAGCCCGTGGTGGAACCGATACCGATTCGATGGCTCGTTACGATCGGCAAAGAGTCATCAAAGAGTCGTTGATGGAACGCATTCTGGCTGCAGCCGTAGAAACGGCGGACGCCGGTCGAATGTTAATCGGGGCAAGTTTGGCGCACACCGACGATCTCGCCAACTGCCAGCCGCTGCTCGATGGACTGCCTAAAGACGAAGTTTTGACTGTCGAGTTGTTCGGTGACTTGATGGCGGGACGACGCAGCCGCGTCGAAAAGACGTTCCCAAGTTTCGTAGCGGTGTTACGCGAACAAAAGCTACTTTATGTTTCGTTAACCCGCGGCGGACAACCTCGCGATATCCTGAACGCTCGTGTTCGACGACGAGCCCTGACCCATCTCTTGACTTGGCTCCCTCGACAGGGCTTTTTCTATCAAGCGTGTCGGCTGGTTGATACCGCCCGTCACATGGAACACCAAAATCCAGTCGGACACGGGGCTGTGACTGAATTTGACGATCTGTTTCAAATCGCGTTCAAGTCGATGGTTCGTTGTTTGGTTCGTAATGCTTATCAGTGGCAAACCGAGAATCCAGGCAAACCTAGCACCGAAAAGAAACGCAACAAAAAAAATGCGATCCGGCCCGAGTGGTCCAAGTTAGAACTGGACAGCCTCGTCGATCAAAATCCGCCGGAACCCAATAACGACCTATTGGTCCCGTTACTAGAACAACTTACCGAGATTCTTTTGGGTAGCTGGCTCTCGCACTCGCGTACGCTTCGCCTAAGCGTACTCGAGACCATTGATGGGTCCGGCACTTGGAAACAACTGTCTCAATTCATCCAAAAGTACGGCAAAGGGATTTTTACACAAGGCTTCTTGAAACTCTCCAACGTCAGGGCGATTCTGCACCAAGGGGTTGGGAACTACCTGGAGCAAGCGATCAAGAATCAAGACAGCGACGAGGTTCGGCCATTGCTCGATGCGATTGAGAGTGGCGAAATTCCAATCGAGGAGGCGCAGCGATGGCTAGCCGTTGTGTTTGAAGCTATTATCGATCACTACGCGGAGTACAAGGACTACAACAGCACCACCACGCAATCCGATCGCGGTGAAATGCTCTTCATGCTGTTGGATTTTTTAAGGCTACGCGTCCGATACGATCGCGTTTGCTGGAATCTGAAGCCGGTCTTCTGGGCTCATGAAGTGCTTGTTCATTCCGGTTGTCAAAACTCGGCCCAGCAATGGCGTCGAGCTCTTGCCGAACGAGTGGCCCGCGAGTCCGATCAGTACTTGGAAAAACTGGCAAAACTTCAGCATCAATATGCGATGAAAATGCCGACCGTGGCCGACCGTTTGAATGAACGGTTTGTCAAGCCGATGACCATCGATCGTATGCGGGCACTCATACGTCCGGCGATGCGACAATTGCGTGCAAGTGACAAAGAGGATAGCCGTGCCTTTGAATTGCTGATTCAAGAATCGCACTTGATGATGCGTGAGCCGACCGGAGTCGGTCTTGATATTCCGACATGGCTTTTGATGTTAGAGGAAGAAGTCAACCGAGTGCTGCATAACAACCGTAATGCTCCACAGGTGCAGCGTCTCGAAAGGGCCGTCCCAGCGATCCCTGTAACGCATCAGCAACTTCTCGATCAATTCAATGCCGCCATGAGC
>JBBRJI010000125.1:0-11148 GCA_038219625.1 Pirellulales bacterium
CTAATTGTTGTGCGACTAAGACTCTGGCGATAGTTCTTCCAGCAAAAACGAACGAGCGTACGCCCAGAGTCGGCGAGCCGAACGTTCGGGGATTTCCATCATTTCAGCGGCTTCCGTTAACGGTAGGCCCGTGAAATAGCGCAGCTTGACGAGTTCCGCCGCTTGAGGGTCCTTTAAGGCCAGCCGAACCAATGCCTCATCAATCTCAAGCAAACTGACTCCTGAGTCCGCTTCTGGAAGGTCGCTTAGCGAGACCTCCATCCGATCCCAGTCACCTCCCCGTTTCAAAGATGCTCTACGTCGCGCGTTCTCGATCAAAATCCGCCGCATCGCTTCCGCTGCCGCTGCGAAGAAATACTTGCGACTTCGAAGTGCCTCATTCTTAGGCACATCCACGAGACGAATATAGGCTTCATGCACAAGTGCAGTCGCCTGCAATGTCTGCCCTGCCGACTCGTGAGCTAACTTGGCACGAGCCAATTCTCGCAATTCAGCGTAGACGACCGGGAAAAGCTCGTCCGCAGCAACGGTTTCACCGCGATGAATTGCACTCAGCAGCATTGATATATTTGCAGACATCCTCACCATCCCGCGTTTTTTGTTTTTTTCCCACCAATTCGAAAGAGCACCCTGCGAAATCCGTTACGTCATCTCAAGGCCTTGATGAGTCTCATTTACCAAAATGGTTAGAACATCCACCAAGTTGCTGGCCACCATATCACGGATTCACCCACAGCGCAGCCAATACTCACGTTTTACTTAAGATTCCACTTTTATCCCGGATTATTCGTACTGAGCCATCGGCAGGTTGGGAAGTTTTCTTGCCGTTAACTCAAGTTTGACTTAATGGTTTTCGTGTGCGTATCTGGGCCGACATGCTCCCTGAGTTCCCTCGCTCGTGTTCTCGAAAGACACAGGATGCAGCCCGGTAAGACTTTCCAACTTTAGGGGGAGAATGGGGCGGAGAATTGGGGACACTCCGGACACTCCACTTTGACCACTCATGGACGGCGAAAACGGTCTTAGCTGAGGACGCAGGAGTGCCGAATTCGAAGGGTTTCACTGAGAGGAAGCGTCGATGCGATCTTTCACAAGTGCAATATGGCTCCGATTGAACCCCTAGTTTTTCCGCTAGTTCACGCTGGGATAAATTCCTCGCAATCCGCAATCCAACCAGCAACCTCCCTACCCCGCTCCCGTTCATACGGCGTCAGGTTCCAGCGCGGCCACGATATGCAGGCCGACTGCTGAAGCACACCGTTGTAAGGTTATTAGGGTTGGATTGGCATCTGGATCATTTTCCAAGCGTGATAGCGCCGACGGCTTCAATCCACATCGACGCTCGACATCTGCCAGCGATAATCCCAACTTCTCGCGTTCTGCCTTCAAGCCCTTGACTGTGCAGCGAACCTGCTCGCGCGCGAGTTCTAGCGCTCGCTTTCCCAATCGCCCTTCCGCAAGAATCTCATCGCGGACAGTTTCTGTTTGTGCTCGAGCATCCGTCAACCGACGCTGTTCGTCGGCAGTTAGATTTCGATAGACGCGTTCACTGGTTGGTTTGTTTTTCATGGCTTGCCGCATTCGTTTGAACACAGACGGCTCTCGGCGACACGGTTTCTGTCGTTGGTGCCGAAATGCCTGATAACGATCGGCTTGGAATTGATCTGGTTGTCGAAAAAAATGGAAAACAGTCGCGAATCGAAGCTCGATCCGTCGAAATGCTGCCGCCCTATCCTGAAGAACATCTCTACTTGGCTGCTTATTTGATTTGGAAAGAGAGGATGTATTGCTAAAGCGTGCATTAAAAAGGTCCCGAAGAAGAACGACGCCGTTCAGAGTTTGCGGATTTGCCTAGCAATGTCGTCATCGAGTGGTGCGACCAAATGAAGCCTTCCAATAGGATTGCCTACAATGATTGGCGATTCGGCCGCATTCCGTATCTTGAACGCGTTACCAGTATTGGGCTTGGAAATTTGAATCGCATCTTGAGAATCATTGGTCTGCATTGCAGCGAGATCGATCTTTACCCGTCGCGAACCGCTTACCATCGTTGGGGCAAAGGTCCGAAGACACCGTTGCGATTCTCCAAAAGCGGTGAAGCCAATTTGGAAGCTGCTTACTCAACCCATTGGCCGGAGCCGCGGAAGCCGGATGGAGGCATTTCCGAAACGGGTTCCCATTAAAATAAGTGAAGATCGCTCAAAAGTAACCGATTTTGGATTTTTTATCGCTCATAGCGCTCTCGTTTTCGAATCTTGGCGTCCTCAACAGTGTGCAGAAGCAGTTTGCCGCTGATTGCCCTGAGTCTTTCTGCTCTGTGTTAACCGGGTTTTGAGTTCTTACACCCAAGTTAGGGGATGGATCATGGTTCGTTCGTATGGAATTTTTTCAATGTTTTGCGCTTTCGGATCGTGCGTACTAGTTGCATTGACGGTGAGTGCCGCGGACCCGGTTCTAAAGGTAGGTGACATCGCACCCGCTTTTGAATGCTTGGATGCGGAGGGCCAATCTTGGAATTCGCAGAGCCTACTCGGAAAGAAAATGCTCGTGGTCTTTTTCTATCCGAGCGACTTTGCATCCTGCTCCATAAAACAGGCAACCCTTTACCAACAGCAATTGAGTGAGTTCGATAAGGCAGGTGTGGCGGTGGTGGGAATTAGCGGTGATCCGGTTCGCACACATCGACTATTCAAAACCACCTACAAACTGAAGTTTCCGCTGTTGGCCGACGAGCAAGGAAACGTCGCCAAAAAATTCGGCGTACCTCTGCGGACGGGTGGAAAAGCGGTCGTGAAGGATCCGCATGGCCATGAGATGAGTGACTCCAGCGGAAACGAAATTCATTTGGAACGCAAGTGCACGGCGGCCAGATGGACCTTTGTGATCGACAAAGAGGGGCGAATCACCAACATTGTGACGTCGGCTTCACCGCTGTACGATAGCCAAGAATCGCTTGAATCCGTCCAGCTTCTCGTCAGTAAGTAAACAGTTCTATGGGCTCAGTAGCGGTTAAGATATCGGAAGTGCAACGCGAGGCCATCGTCCTGCATCATTTGCAAGGTTTGAAGTTAACCGAAGTTCCGGTCGAGATTGGGCGCAGCGAGTCCTCGGTGGCAGTTTAAGGACTGCTCGATCAATTATTGTCGTAGCGAAACTCGTCAAGAGTTTCGGTTGCCCACAGTTCCGAAAGTCTTGGCGACTTTCGCTACGGTCAAATCGGAGACTTATTTCTCGAACGGTCCTAAAGCTTCAACATGTCGAATAATACACAGTCCACGTCGGATGGCGAAAGCGAACGGGATGAACGACTCGAGTCGGTAATCGCAGAATACATTCGAGCCTCCGAGGCGGGAAACGCTCCTAGTCGTCGCAATTTGCTTGAGCAGTATCCGGAGTTAGCGGTTGAGCTTAATCAATTCCTAAAGCAGCGTGATAACCTCAATCGCATGGCCGATCCGATTCGAGAATTTGGAGACGACTTATTTCAAGCGATCGGTCCTGGTCAGCAACTGAGCTATGTCGGCAACTATGAATTGCTGGAGGAAATCGCCCGGGGAGGAATGGGAATCGTTTACAAGGCTCGCCAAAAAACACTAGGGCGTATCGTGGCGGTTAAGATGATCGTCGCAGGACGGTGGGCGAGCGAACAGGACGTCCAACGCTTCCGATCCGAAGCCCAAGCTGCCGCCAGCTTGCAGCATCCGAACATCGTCTCGATTCACGAAGTGGGTCAGCACGAGGGCTGGCATTATTTCTCGATGGACTATGTTGAGGGCAACGACCTATCGACGATTCTGCGACTGAACCTATTGTCGGATAAAAAGGCGGCAGAGTATGTTCGTCAAATGGCTGAGGCCATTCACTATGCGCACCAACAAGGCATCCTGCACCGTGACTTGAAGCCCTCGAATATCCTCATCGATAGTCACGATCAAATACGGATCACCGACTTTGGTTTGGCCATGCGAGTCGAAGGCGATCAAGGGCTAACGCAAACGGGCCAAATTGTGGGGACACCCAGTTATATGCCGCCCGAACAAGCGCAAAGCAAACGTGCTTTGATCGGACCGGCCAGCGACGTCTATGCGCTAGGTGCCATTTTGTATGAATGTCTCACAGGTCGCCCGCCCTTTCGCGCGGAGACGGTCATCAAAACAATCAATCAAGTCATTCATGCGGAAGCCGCTTCGCCACGAACGCTGAATGCCGCCATTCCTCGCGATCTGGAAACGATCTGTTTGAAGTGTCTTGAAAAAGAACCCCATCGCCGCTACGGTACGGCCCAACTGCTAGCAGATGATCTTGAAAGGTTTCTCAAAGGCGAACCAATTGTGGCACGTCAATCTCAAGCGCTCGATCGTAGCATCAAGTGGATGCGTCGCCATCCGATGGCGGCAGCCCTTCTCATTGCGATTACGACTACATGCTTTTCAATCGTTTGGGCTAGTGTTAGTTTCTATTACAATACCCAGCTTCAGAGTTCAAACGAAAAATTGCATCTCAGTAACCAATTGCTGGAGGGGGCTAAAGCAACACTTGAAACACGGAATGAACAACTTTCAGTTGCGTCTTCAAAGCTAGGGCTCGCAATGGACGACGTGAAAACCGAGCGAGCAATGGCTCGCCGACATCTATATGCCTCGCGCATGGCACTCATCCAAGTCGCATTGCAGAATGGCCAAACAGCCAGGATCGTTGAATTGTTACGCAGCTTGATTCCAGAGTCAGAACAACAAGACGATTTGCGAGGATTTGAGTGGCACCACTTGTGGAGCAAATATCACGGTGAACAATTTCAACTCGTCGGCCATTCGGGACCAGTAACGTGCCTAGCCTGTAGCCCTGATCAGCGATGGATCGCGTCCGGTAGCGCGGATCATTCTATTCGGATCTGGGATGCAAGTACTGGTAAGCAGGTCCATCATTTCATTGGTCATACTAATGAGGTTACTGATCTGACGTTTAGCCGCGACAATCAATTCGTGGTTTCCTGTAGCTCCGATACCACGGTGAAGACTTGGAGTATGGAAACTGCAATTGAAACGGGTACTCTTATCGGACACACTGCACCTGTTGTTGCGGTATCCCTAAGCTCCGACGATTCATATGTCGCTAGCGGCGATTCGTCCGGAGTCATTCAATTGCGGGAAAGAAAAACAGGAGAGATCATATCGAAATGGACGCACTCTGAATCGGTCATTCATCTGGCTTTTCATCCGCAGGACAACCAGCTTGCCATCTCCAGCACGAAAGATTCAAGAATCTATTTTCCATTTGAAACGCTGTCCAAAGCTCTTGGTAACACGCAGAGTTCAACAAGACTTGTCTACGGCAAGCAGGGAGAAAGATTAATTGGCGGGCTCGTGTCGAAGAAAAAAACCAGCACGATTTCAACATTCGAATCCGAGGGAGGCAGGAGGCTTTATTCGTTGAGCATCGAAGGAGTTTTGAAAGAAGTTGCTTACAGCAACGATGGCTCATTCATTGCGGCTGGGATGGAGGACCAATCTATCAAGGTCTACGAATCTACGAATGGAGGGGAAATCGCTACCTTTCATGCGGGGGATGCAATACGATCGCTGGTGTTTAGTAGGGATGGGAACTCTATTCTCGTAGGCACGGAAGGCCGAAAGATCTTGGGATGGACGATTCCAGGGCGAGAAGTAAAAACAATCCAAAATAGTAAATCTAGCTACTCTGTTTTCTTTATCGATGACGTTACACTCGCTGCTGGAACTGGCAAAATCTCGCTATGGGACGTCGCGACCGGCGCTGAGATAAGTAACATAGCGGGAGGCGCGAAAAAGAGATTTGCGGTGCATAAGGACTGGATTGTTGGAGCCAGCACAAACAAGATCGTGCACGCGACGACCGGAGAAACCATCGTTTCGTTGCAAGATGCGGAAAACAGAGATTCGTTTGGCATCGGGGAATTCGCGATAAGTAACGACGGCAAGCGTTTGGCAGGCGCCTCCGGATTAGACATGGTTCACTTGTGGGATACTGCGACTGGAAGTCTGATCCGCACTTTTGAAATGCAATCGATGGCAGCAAGCGTAGCATTTAGCCCGGATGGAGAGCTTATTGCGAGTGGGTCAGCTTGGTTTTCAGGAGCCTCCAATCCTGGCAAACTAAAAACGCATGCTGAGAGTTGCTCATGGCAGATTTGGACCGAAAAGTCAGTTGAACGACTATTCTTTAAGAAGGAAAAGTTTGGGGGAGGGATTTGGGACATGAAATTCAGTCCGGATGGAAGACTGCTAGCGGTTGCTTGCGGCCGTTATGAGGATAAAGGAACGACTTCTGGTCGTATTGGAATTTGGGATACATCCACATGGCGCATCGTTCACGATTTGCGAGGACACACAGGAAGTGTCTGGTCGATCGCGTTCAACTCTTCAGGCACACGGCTTGCCTCCGGCAGTGGGTACTGGCAAGGTGGTGGCGGCCAAGCAAAAATCTGGGACGTGAATACGGGCCTAGAAGTGTTGACACTCGCGGACGACAAGGATCCTGTATATGGAGTTGCTTTTAGTCCTGATGGGAACCGGTTAGCGACTGCGAATAGAAACGGGTTGGTCCGAGTTTGGGAAGGCAAGCCAATAATCATTTCTCTCCCGAAGTTTGCGCCGTTAACAGGTGGCTAAGCAATAAACCATGGTAGCGGCAATTTGAATTCTCCGTTTGCGTTGAATCAAAATCGCCGGCACTTTATGACAGTTTCAAACTATCACATCGAAGTTGCGAGGTTTTTTCGAGTTTCCGCGCATTGGTGCTGATGTAGTGTAGTCCTTACGAATACGAGAAGCCATCGTCGTGTGACGTGGCAATTTGAAACAGCTATTTTAGTGGTGCGTCAAACTCTAGTTTTCGGGTTGCGATGCTCCGCACCATCACGCGGAGCGTGATGAGTACGTACTCATCACGCTCCGCGTGATGTCGGGAAATCTAATTTTTGACTCTGACGAAGCACGAGGGAATGCACTGCTGCCGCGGTTTGCCTCGCTTTGAATTGAGTGTCGAGAGCGAACGCTTGTACGAACGGCAGGCAGAGCCTGCAATTCAGTGGGTTCCAAGGCAGAGCCTTGGAACCAGTTGGTGGCGTTCGCGAAGGAGTGTCAAAAACTCCAACAGTTTCTGTCGCCAATGTAATTTGCACGAACACCGTTGCTGATCGCGATGAATTGCTAAACTCATTCATCGTCCAACGCATTGCCGACTTATTAGAAATTTTTGTTGTGACTATTGAAGGAGTTGCCTCATGTGCCGAGTCCATGGAATGCATTTAACAACTTTGACCACTTGCTTGATTGGCTTCTGGCTGTGCGTTTCTGTGCATACGTCGGCCGATGACTGGCCGATGTTGGGGCGCGATGGATCTCGTAACTCCGTCAGCCCTGAGAAGAATCCTCCAACAGTCTGGAGTGTCGAACAACCCGATAAGGATCGCCCGATTCGCGCAGCGCGCGGTGTTCGATGGTCAATGCCGCTGGGCTCAGAAACGTATTCCTCACCTGTCGTTGCAGGCGGATTCGTGTGGATCGGGACGAATGACAATAAGAAGTCTTTGTCAGGTTCAATGCCGAACAGCGTACTCAAATGCTTTCGTGCCTCCGACGGCGCACAAGTATACGAGTACAATTCGCCTTGGCTTGGAACTCGCAATTACGACGCAGGATGGACAGGGCTCGGAAGTTCACCGCTGGTCGAAGGCGATCGACTCTGGTTTACAACCAATCGCAGTGAAGTCCTTTGCCTCGACATTGGGCCATTGTCGCGTGGTGAGGGACTGCCTCGCGAGTTGTGGAAGCTCGATTTTGTTAAGGAGTTCAATTCGTATCCTCGCGTTCCGCTGATGGGGCCGCCTCGTCCATGCTCGATTGGCGCTTCCTGGAATGATCGCATCTTCGTAACCATCAATCATGGCATCGGCTACGATGAAACCAAGGTCGCAAACCCAGAAGCACCCAGTCTCGTATGCTTGAACAAATTTACCGGCGCGGTCATCTGGAAAGATAATTCGCCCGGTGAAAATATTCTGCGGACGCAATTTTCCAGCCCCACGCTTGCAACGATTCAGGGACAGGTTCAGGTCATTGTTCCACAAAGCGATGGTTGGGTGCGAGCGTTCGATCCGAATGAAGGTCGCATGCTTTGGGAGTTCGATTTGAACTACAAAGCGTCCCTTTTTAAGAACTCGGGACAAGGCAGCCGCAACAGTATTTTGGCTAACGCTGTCGTTTACAACGACCGTGTGTATATCGCGTCGGGACAAGAACCTGAGCAGGGCTCGAGAACAGGACGAATGGTGTGCATTGATCCTACCAAAGGAGGCGATCTCAGTTCCGAGTTGGCCGTAGATACGAATGGCAAATTATTGCCAAAGCGACGTCTCCAAGCGATCGATGTCAAAGCCGGAGACAGTGCTATTCCAAATCCTAACTCGGCGCTCATTTGGGAGTTTACCAACTGCGGAACTGATTATTCCGATATATTTCATACCACGATCGGTTCCGTGGCCGTCGCACGGGATCTGGTGATCGCAACGGATTCTGATGCCCTCGTGCATTGTTTCGATGCCAACACGGGCCACCGAGTTTGGTTCCACGAACTGAAAGGCGTTTCGTGGGGAAACCCCTTGATCGTCGACGATAAAGCCTTCGTAACCGATGACGACGGAACGGTAACAGTGTTTCAACTCGGAGCAGATCCAAAGCACGCTAAGCCAGTGAGCACCGTATCGCATCCGAACGGTATTAATTCGAGCTTAGCGTATGCGAACGGAACCCTTTATATTGCCGCGAGAAATACTCTTTACGCGATTGAAGCGGCCGAGGCCAATCGATTGTCAGCCACAACTGGATATTGGCCGCAATGGCGTGGACAGAATCGCGATAATCGCTCAACGGAAACTGGCCTGCTCAAGTCCTGGCCCGACAACGGACCACCTTTGGTTTGGCGGGTAGACGGGTTAGGCGACGGCATCGCATCATTGGCCATCTCCGAAAAACGTATCTTTACCTCCACAACCATTGGAGAAGCCGAGTATGCGGTGGCGCTCGACGAAGATACGGGTGAAACTCTCTGGTCGACTGAGGTCAGCACAGCCGTTAAAGAGAATCCGCTGATGCGCTGGTTGAGCCAACGGACGCCTACGGTAGATGGCAATCGAGTCTACATCTTTACCAATACTGGCTGGCTTGTTTGCTTGGACGCTAACAACGGACAGGTTAAGTGGCGGATTCACTATCCCAGTGAGTTCGGCACCAAACAAGGCCAATGGGGCTTTTGCGATCGACCATTGATCGATGGTGAAAAACTGATTTGTACTCCAGGTGGCACGAATGCAACGGTTGTCGCTCTGGACAAGCACACCGGGCAGAGGCTTTGGTCGAGGCTGCTTGAAAATAATGAGCCCTTTTCCTACGCGGCTCCCCTGCAAATTGAAACAGACGGACTTAGGCAGTACGTGGTTTTCCTAAGCGGAGGGATTGTTTCGTTTGCTGCTAACGACGGTCGCGTACTTTGGCGTTACGACAAAATTGCCAGTCGACTCGCAAATACTTACACGCCGCTGGCCCTGGATGATGGCTTGCTATGCGCAAACGGTTATTCGAGTGGCTTGGCGCGACTCAAGTTGGTTCGAGAGAACGACAAAGTAACTTACAACGAGCAATACTTCCAGAAACAGTCCTTCGATGCTTTCGAAGACAGTTCGATTCTCGTTGATGGACACATGTATGCTTTCTTGTTTAATGGATTGCCCGCGTGCATTGACATCGAGAGTGGAAAAACGGTCTGGCAGGCCCGCGGCAGTGGCAAAGGCAAGGCGGCCGCCACATACGCAGATGGGCATCTTTACATCCGATGGTCCGATGGAACAATCGGTTTGGTCGAAGACAATCCAACCGCTTATGTAGAGAAGAATTTCTTCAAACTGGATGAGCCACGCAACGGAATAGGCTCCACATTTCCGGTCATAGCGGGCGGATGTCTTTACCTTCGTGACAATGATCGTTTGTACAAATACGATGTGTCACAGCGCTCTGTTGATGCTGTATTACCTGAACCTCGCGTCATTACTATGGCAAAACCAGAACAGTCCAAACGACAACATCTGCCGTCAAGTCAACGCGGCGTCAAAGCGATCTTCGTCCCGACCCCCATGGATGTAGTCGCCAAGATGTTGGAAATCGCTAAAGTCGGTAAGGAGGATGTCGTTGTTGATCTAGGGAGTGGCGACGGACGCATCCTAATCGAAGCCGCTAAGAAGCATGGCTGCCGTGCGATTGGAATCGAAATCGACCCCGAATTAGTCAAAATATCGAAACAGCGAATCCAGGATGCAAGCTTGAATGACCTAGTTACCATAACGGAAGCTGACCTTTTCGAAGCAGAATTCGGTGACGCCACGGTGGTAACAGCGTATCTTTATTCAGACATTTTGAAACGACTGTCGCCGAAGTTCGATAAACTGAAGCCAGGTTCGCGTATTGTGACACATCAGTTCAAGATACCGGGCGTAACACCGCAAAAAATTATTCGCGTTGACAGCCAGGAAACCGGCGCCGAGCACACGATTTACCTGTGGACCACACCTCCACTAAAGAGTCAAGACTAGGATTAAAATCATGCAACTTCGCAGACTACTGTTTGCTTGCAGTTTGGTCGTCACCCTTTCCGCGGCAGCCGACACAATTGCCGATGATTGGCCAATGTATGGACGTGACAGGTCGCATAATGCGGTCAGTCCAGAACGAAACCCGCCGACGGATTGGGATGTTGGCAAATTCGATAGCAATACGGGCAAATGGATCGGCTCTCGCAATGTTCTCTGGAGTGCGCCTTTAGGTTCAGAATCGTTTGGCGATCCGGTCGTGGCTGATGGCCAAGTTTGGGTCGGCACAAATAGTCTTACTCGTCCGGACTATAAAACGCAAAACGATGCAAGTATTTTGGCTGGCTTTGATGTACGCAATGGCCGCTTGCTATTCGAATATGTTTCACCCCGTTTGACCCAAGGTCGCATTCACGACTTTCCGAACTCCCCCATATCATGTTCGCCACTCATCGAAGGGGACCTCATGTGGTTTACTACGAACCGTTGCGAGACAGTGTGTTTGGATTTGGCACCACTTAAACGTGGTG
>JBBRJI010000126.1:0-11141 GCA_038219625.1 Pirellulales bacterium
TTTTGGAAAACGGCAGGACCTGCGTAAACTCGTGGATCGACTACCCAGATATGGCGATCCGCAAGTAAGCGATCCCGTGAGCGCTTACGACGAAAACTATCAACAGGGATACGATCTGGTGATGACTCCGGAGGCACAAAAAGCCTTTGATATCCACAGTGAACCAGCCGAGTTGCGAGAAGCCTATGGTCGAAATAGTTTCGGTCAACGGGCGCTGTTAGCACGCAGGCTCGTCTCGGCGGGAGTTCCCTTCGTTACCATCTACGATGGAGGCTGGGATCACCATTCCGATTTGTTCGGAGCTTTGAAGAAGCGCTTGCCGAGTTGGGACCAGACAGTCGCTACACTGATCAACGATTTGGATCAACGTGGCTTGTTAGAGACGACAATGGTCATTGCGCTCGGTGAGTTCGGGCGTACACCTAAAATCAGCACGTTAGCTGGACAGTCCAAAGCAGGCCGGGATCATTGGGCCAATGCGATGTCCATTTTGTTTGCGGGTGGCGGAACACGCGGCGGTCAAGTGATCGGAGCAACGGATCGGCAAGGCCACTCCGCCAGCGAAAGGGTTCTGTCCCCTGAAAACTACGTCTCGACCGTCTATCGTAAACTTGGAATCGATCCAGCAAAAATCTACTACACACCTTCTGGCAGACCAACTCACTTGGTAAGCGACCATACGCCTATCCAGGAGTTGATGTAAACGTGTTTCGGTTTCGACAAGGCAAAGCGAGCTGGCGGTCCTCTAACTTTAGTTGCGTACTACATGTAGCAATTTCTACCAATGCACTTCTAGCTGCCGAACGCCCTGAGTTGACTCGCCTTTTTCCACCGGGTGGTCAAGCGGGCACGGTCGTCAATGTCGAAGCAACTGGCAAGTTCCCTGTTTGGCCGATTCAAGTCTGGTCCGATACGGACTCCATTCACTGGTCCTGTGAAGAGAGTTCGGGCAAGCTCAAGGCGACCATCGATGCCAGTGCGAAACCGGGCTTACACTGGTTGCGATTGTATCAACCGAATGGGGCAACCTCAGTTCGACCTTTTCTTGTAAGCGACATGCCTGAACAAATCGAAGTGGAACCGAACAATCGCGTTGTCGAGGCAAATGCGGTTGCTTCCTTGCCTGCCTGTATTCAAGGCGTCTTAGGCAAGCGCGGAGATGTGGACATGGTTTCGTTGATGCTTACTGCAGGCCAGAAGCTGGTCGCGACCGTCGATGCATCGAATTTGTTGCGTTCACCGGTGGACGCAATCCTACAGCTATTAGACCCAGACGGGTTTGTGATTGCTGAGAACCTCGATCATTTCGGCCTTGATCCAAGTCTAGAGTTCCTGGCGCCGCGCGATGGCAAGTACTTTGTTCGCGTGTTTGGTTTTCCTTCGGCGCCGGATAGCACTATCGCTTTTGGCGGAGGGGCAGACTGGATCTATCGCCTTCGACTTCAATCCGTAATTGCTCCCGTACTCGATCCATCCTCGAACGGTTCTCTTGGAAGTGAAGCTATTTTTCGCACAATGGGATATGGCGAGTCGATTTCACGCGATACGGCGATTTCGATCGAAGTGCCTGCACGCTTGCGTGGCACGATCGCCCAGTCCGGACAGCAAAACTACGTTCGCTTCAAAGGGGTGGCGGGGCAGTCCTATCGAATTCAGTTGCGTGCTCGGGAACTCGGCTCGGCATTGGACGGGACCATTGCGGTTCTTGATGCGCAGGGCAAGCAGCTATCGCAACAGGATGATGTCGGGAACGTCCGCGATCCAGACTTGAAATGGAAGGCTCCTGCCGACGGTGATTACTTGATTGAAGTCAGTGACTTTCATCAAACCGGAGGACCAGACTACGGCTTCGAATTGTTGGTGAGTGCAGTATTGCCGGACTTCAGTCTGTCGGTTCCGAATGATCTCATTCAGGTCGTGGTTGGCAAGGAGACCGAGATCCAAGTCAAGCTGAATCGCGAGGGCAATTTTGCGGGTGAAATACTGGTATCGCTCCAAGAATTGCCAGAAGGAGTCGACTGTCCAGTCGTAAAATCCATTCAGGGGAATGACACGGAGAAAAAGCTCACGCTCAAAGTCAAGAGTACGGTCCCCTTTCAGGGCCCAATGAAAATTTCCGCAAAAGCTGTTGACCTTCAGGGCAGTGTTCGCATTGCGACAACCGACGACGAAAAACCAATGTGGTTGAGCAGCATTGTGGAATAATCGGACACGTGGCGGACGCTGCGAGTGCTTTGTGACGACTAAGAATTAGGGTTGGTGCTTGCGTGGCACGGGCGTCTCGCCCGTGATTTCATGGGCGAGAAGCCCAGGCCACTAAAGCACTAGCGTCCGAACTCCATTCATCTAACTCGACGCACATCAACGGCATCGACCGTGTCGCCAGCGCTTGCAACATCTTCAACTTGATAGAAAGGCGGTTTGGCCTGGCCCATTTGTGTTGCAAGGCTGACAAGTCGTTCTTTGAGCAATTCGCCTGAGCAAATAAGAAAGACCATGACGGCGATGAAAATTAGCGGCAAGCTGAACAGGTAAAATCCAGTGAAGAACATTAGCACTGCCATACCTTGGCCGACCCTCGCGGCGTAACGAGTCGCTTGCGAGTAAGGCATCAACATGGCCAGCATACTTCTCAAGACGCGACCACCGTCCATCGGAAATGCTGGCAACATATTAAAAACTGCCAGTACTAAGTTCGCGATGAGCAGTTGTTCCAACGAGCTAAGCTCTCCAACTCCTTCCATCGATAGCTGGTCAAGACTAGCTCGTATCGAAAGACCGACGAACAAAATAGTAGCTATCGCTACGTTGACCATCGGACCCGCAATGGCAACGATCAATTCCGCAACTGGCGACCGCGTAAAATCGGCCATCCGTGCCACACCGCCGATCGGGTGTAGGGTAATGTCCAGCGTAGGGATGCGGAAATACTTCCCAGCCAGCGCGTGCCCCATTTCATGCAGGAACACGCAACCAAACACGGCAAAAACGAATCCTATGGCCGAGGCCGCTTGACCAAAACCATGTCCGATGTTGGATAGTCCAACGTAGACAGCTAGAAACCAAAAGGTCCAATGAATGTAGACCTTAATGCCAAGTAGTTTTCCTAAATATACGGTTTGAAACATGTTCTTCTTTGTGACAATTCAAAAGTGAAATCGCTGCACCCGGTTATTGCCGGAGTCAACGACGTAGATTCGATTCTTCGAATCAACGGCTGTTGCCCAAGGCTGATTGAGTTCTCCCGGCAGATTGCCAGCCGTGCCCCAATTCGCCAATGGCTTTCCTTCGCGGTCCAAGCGTTGTACGCGATGGTTTCCAAATTCGCTAACGATGAGGGAACCATCTTTTGCAAAGATCATTCCATAGGGATACTGAAATTCACCGGGCGCCTGCCCCTGTTTACCAAGTATCGCAACGGAACGTGGTTTCGTGTCTCGCCAATCAATGACTTGGATCCGGTGATTGCATGAGTCCGCCACCCATAGGAGCCCATCCTCGTCAACAGTCAAACTCTGTGGTCGACTGAATTGCAGCGGGCCATCGCCATGCTCACCCATCCGGTCCACGTACTTGCCGTCGAGAGTATATCGGTGAATGCGGTCGAATTCGCCGTATTCGCCACAATAGTATGCCCCGCTGCTCGTCCGGGCAATGTCCGTGACAAAAGCAAACTGTCCCGGATCGGGGCCATTCGTGCCGCCAATCGTTCGCTCTTCCATGAGTTGGCCATCAGGTGTGTAAAACAAAAAGCGATAATAGTGCGTGTCTGCCACCATGATTGAGCCATCCGAATCGATGCTTAAGCCGGTCGGTTTGCCAGAATCAATCGCTGGCGTGCGCCACCCCAGTATGAATTTCCCCTCTTTATCAAACTTCTGGATGCGACCGGTTTTGTCCACGACGTAAATCATGTCGTTGAAGTCAATGGCGATTGCTCTCGGCTTCTGGAATCGTCCATCCGAGAGTCCCCGTTGGCCAATAATCAAGTCCGGACCAACTAACTGGACTTTTTCTTTCGAATTCGTACATCCGCTATGGAAAACCAAGCTCGGGGCGACGCAAATTCCGAACCCAACAGTCATCGTTTTTTGGGCTGAAACGAGAAACTCACGTCGGGTGTGTCGATCTAAAGTCATTTGAAGCCTTTTTTCACGTTATCAACTTGATTGCGTGGGGAATCGACCAGCGAACGCTAATGGGATATCATAACCTTATTGAAATGGAATTGCGAAAATCAGTTTTGCTGATTTGAAACTTAGAACCCTAGCTATAGCATTGCTCAAGCGCGTATGACCAAGATTCTGGATTGGAGGAAATCGGACGATCCGCGCGATATCGTTCATTTGGCTGTGCAGGCACTGGCAGAGGGCCATGTTGTCGCTTTGCCGTCCAATTACTCGTACCTCCTGGTGGCAAGTGGGCTTCATCCGCGTGCGGTCGAACAATTGTCTCAATGCTCGAATCGTTCGGGTGGCGATTCGATCTCCTTAATGGTTCGATCGGCCGACGAGACTCTTGATTATTTTCCGAACATCAGCCCTGCGGCCCGACGTTTAGGCAGAAAAGCTTGGCCGGGACCAGTCATGCTCAGCATTCAGGACTCGCATGCCTCGAGTGTTTTAAGATGCTTAGATGATCGAGTTTGCAAGGCCATTCAGAAGCCTAATGATCGAATTCAAGTTTGGCAACCGGAACACGAAGTTCTTGAGCATGTTTTCAGGCTCTCATCGGGACCGTTGGTTAGTTTCGCAGCCCGCGACTTGAAAGGGAAAATTGCAAGCTCTGCTGAACTCCTGAATCCAGAGGAAAGTATTCTGGCGATCGACGACGGCGAGGTGATTTCGCCTGGGGACCCGACCGTCGTTGCCATCGACGGGAACACGGGTCAAATCATTCACCCAGGTATGGTCGACGAGCATGGGCTCCGGCAGATTTCACAATGGATTGTATTGTTTGTTTGTACTGGCAATACGTGCCGTTCGCCGATGGCACAGGCGATGATGGAGAAGAAGATCTCCGCCAAGTTTGGACAATCGGCAAGCGAAGGGAAGTTTCCGGTTGTTGCGTTGTCCGCCGGTGTGTCCGCTTTTGGTGGCGACCCGGCTTCGCATGGCGCTTTAGCAGCAATTCGGGATTTTGGTTACTCGCTGGAGCAACACCAAAGCACACAATTGAATGCCGCCTTGGTCGAACAAGCTGACTTAATTCTAGCCATGGGACAACGTCATCGACACGCTATAATTTCGCAATGGCCCTCCATTGCCTCAAAAGTACATCTTGTTTCGCCCGACGGCGGCGAGATCAGTGATCCCTTCGGAGGACCATTGGAAGTTTATCAAAAGTGTGCACAGCAATTAGACGAGCACACCGACTATTGGATCGATCGACTCGACATGGAGGCTCTCATTCAATGGCGTTAAGAAATCCGATTCTTTCGAAGCAATCTGTGGAGTATGGAGAATGAGAATTGCTATTGGTAGCGACCATCGCGGTTTCCAGATTAAAGGCAAACTGATCACCTTGTTAACCGCTGATGGACATGAAGTCGAAGACTATGGGACGCACAGCGACCAAGCGGTCGACTACCCCGACTTTGGTGTGGTGGTAGCCAAACGAGTGGCGGACGGCTTGGTAGAACGAGGTATTCTGATATGTGGTACTGGCTTCGGCATGGCTATCGTTGCAAATAAATTCAAAGGGGTGCGTGCGGCTGCGTGCTGTGATGAAGTCATGGCGGAAATGTGCCGGCGCCATAACGATGTGAACGTGCTTTGCTTGCCAGGTGATTTGATAGGTGACCGTCCGGTCGGCGATCTTGTTCGTATTTGGCTAGCAACGGAGTTTGAAGGTGGCCGGCATTCCAGGCGTTTGGAAAAGATCGCTGGAATCGAAAATCATGAAGTGACCTAAAGGGGCTGCGTCAACGTGCACCGAATCGACAGCCATCACCATTTTTGGCAATACTCCGCAGAGCAATATCCGTGGATCTCCGAACCGATGAGGTTGTTGCGAAGGGATTTCCTCCCCTCGCATTTGATGGCGGAAACCCAGTCGACATATGTGGACGGTGTTATTTCAGTACAAGCCAGACAGAGCGTCGAGGAGACGAGTTGGTTGCTATCCTTGGCTGCCAACCATGACTGGATTTTGGGTGTCATTGGATGGTTACCGCTGGCAAGCCCGTCCATATCCGAGACGATGGCGAGGTTTCGACACGAAGGAAAACTATGCGGATTGCGGCACGTGGTTCAAGACGAACCAGGGGATGGATTCCTGGCTCGAACCGAGTTTAACAATGGAATCCAAGCAATGAAGGAATACGGATGGACCTATGATTTGCTTATTTATGCTAAGCAAATACCCTTTGCAATTCCATTCGTCGATCGACACCCTGACCAAGTATTCGTCCTCGATCATATTGCCAAGCCGACGATCCAGTCCAGCGTCTACGACGCGGCTTGGGACCGAGACGTGAGAGAGTTGGCCAAGCGTCCAAACGTATATTGCAAATTCTCCGGCGTGGTTACCGAAGTGCGAGACACGGGATGGTCGCTACCCCAACTCCAGCGATATTGGGATACCGCCATCGATTCGTTTGGTCCCGAGCGATTGATGTTTGGAACGGACTGGCCTGTTTGTTTGCTGAAGACCAGCTACGCGGCCTGGGTTGCTGCGGTTTCCAAACTGGCGTCAAAGCTCAGCCACGCCGAACAAGTCAATTTCTGGTCACAAAATGCAATGCGGGCCTATCGACTTGACTTAGGTGGTTCGACCTAACGACCAATGCTTGGTGGATTGTTCGCAAAGAAATCGCGAGGGCCACGATTGGTATAGTAGGGGTAAGCTGTTTGTGGCGCCTGAACACCTGACCCCACTTGTGGATCGGTGCGGTACTGGCTGTGGGACAGGTGGGCGCCGTAGTCCGTGCCGCCTCGCTGCCAAGCGACATTGCATGGCCTGCATCCCAACGGACCGTTGCAGCTATTGCAGCGATTGTGGTTATGGCAGCCACTGGACATGGCAAGGGTGATTCCAAATAAGGCGAGGGATAGAATGCCGCGTTTCATGACTTAGTCCTTTAGTGTTTCGCATTGGCTGGGCTTGCTTGATCGAGACTCGCATTCTACGGGTCGTATTGTCCAGCCACCCTAGGATCGAAACAATTGGCACTCTAAATTCAATCCTCCTAACCCGCCCTGCACAGACAGCCTAAATTACCGGGACGGATCATGACTCCATGTCTTTCAAGTGGACATCCAGGGCACCGACGGATATCCGAATTTCAAGGATGGACAAAGCCAAGGAGCTTGCCATGAGGATTAGACTTCCGCCAAAAATGAACTTCCCCACGACGATCCAGCCCAAGAACAGCGATCCCATGCATAGGGTGCATGCAAGCAAACTACATACCCCCAGCGTTTGCATGTCGCGAATCAAATAGACGCGTCGCCGTAGATTCTTGATCTCCTCTACGTAGACTTGGTTGGGCGTTTCGGCATGGTCCGCATGAAGCTTGCGAATAATGCTTGCCAGACCGAGGAAGCGATTCGTGTAAGCAAGCAATAGCAATGAGATGGTGGAAAAAAGAAGAGCGGGGGTAGCCAAGTCAATTTGCATAATAAAATTGTCTACTCGCTCCAAAGGATGTTGAAAATGGTGCTACTGAGGTTCCAGCACACCGGATTGGATCTGCTTTTGTGCATATTCAGCCAGCTTTTTCAATTCGGTTTTTTCGTTATCTTCAAGAAAAGCTGGGTTCAGACCACGCATGTAACGCAGGGCATGCCGAGGGCGCTGATCGTGCAACCAAAGCTTGAGCAGCTTTAGTTGAAGCTGAAATCGATGCTCTTCGAAAAGCTCAATGTGCAGTTGAAGTAGCGGTTCCACCTTAGCAAACTGCTTGTCTTTCAGGTAATGTTGAACGATTGCGATCAACTGTTGGTGGGTCCAACCGGCCCCCGGGTTGTTGACGGCTATTCTGTTTTGCAAGGCAACTGCCAGATCGTAATTCCCCTCCAGTATGGCTTGATCGACCTGGCTTGCCATCTTCATTCTCACTTGTCCTTGGTCGATCTTGGGAAGGGCGGCTAGTTCCTTGGCTTCACGTCTGGCTTCTCGCGCCTTAAGCTGCTTCTGGCCGACTCTGGATTCGACGCCTTTCTTGTCTGTGTAGTGCGAAATGATATCGAAACCTTCGCAGTCGACGTACCCTCCCGTCAACATGGTAAACCCAACCGGTACACCTACCAAAAACCCAATCAGGTGAAGTGCTTCCGTTCCATAGGTAGCCCCGCTCAAGCAGAAAAAGAACACATTCATTACGATGTAAATGCCGCAGAACACCAAAATCGGCACTTCAAAAAAGAAGAGTCGAAACCCAATGAAAAGAAAGGTCTCAAAGGAATTGAGTGGAGCAAATATCACCACGAGCGCGAGTAACGAAAAAATCGCGCCCGACGCGCCCATCGACGCCCCACTGCTAAAGAACAGCAGTGTCTGCTCGGCAAAAGATTGAAACACGCCCATTCCGAGGTATACCAAGGCAAACAACCACCAGCCAAGCTTTCCCTCCAGCAACAAACCAAACGACCACAAAAAGATCATGTTGCCTATCAGATGCCCTAAATCGATATGCATGAACAAGCAGGTAAGCCACTGCCAGGGTCGCAAACCCTTTCCATATTGAAGCAAGAGTTCCCGTCGCCATTCTGACGAATCAGCCATCACTGGAGTCAACTGATTTTTTAACTCTTCGAGGGCCCCACCTTCGGCTGGCAACTCTCGCATTTGTCGAATGACATCGATTTTCTCGACTCGATTTCCATCCGCATCTTTAAAGTGGTCGATGTCGTCAAAGGATGAATCCGAGATGCCGATACAAAACGCAAAGAAGAATAGTACGTTGACGACAATCAACGTAACCGTTGCGATTGGATAATGATAAATCGGCGCATCGGTTGAGTACGGAATAAGCATTAATTGCAACGCTCAAGGAAAGGGGACCATTAAGGCGAGGGGCAGTTTGAAATCTACCTATAAACTAGGTGGCACGCTCTGAGGTACGAAGGGCGTGGTGAATCGCTAGAGTCATTTGCCACACTTCCCACGCCCATCGCTAATCGCTTTGGGCGTGCCACACGGTGGCTTGGCCTGGTAGTCTTCTGTCTTCCGCTCACCTAAAGAATACTTCCCTTGAGTTGCCATGTCCACTTGCGTTGGTCGACCCTGGTAGCTGAGCGAGGCCCTCGCTCAGGTTTTGCAGGAACCCAACGAGCGAAGGCCTCGCTCGTCCACAAGTGTCGCCTTTTGCTCCGCACAAGTGCGTTAACGAGGCGCACATTCGCGGAGCGAAAGGCGACAAGAATAAATTCACAGCCTAGAAGCGAGAGAAGACTAACGTCGTGCGGATTGAACATTGCTTTCCACAAATTGCGCGCTGGCGCCAGGTATTTGTTCCATCGTGGAAAATTCTGCCCAGATCGGCAAATGGTCCGAGATCCGAAGGGCCTCCTCGGTCTTAATCCCAAACATGTCAGTAAGGTCCAGCACGCCGCTGCGACCAGTGTATTCGTTCGTCAATCCGCGATCAAAAATGATATTGTCCCACGTGCTCTTTCGAATCGTATTGGTTGGTTCGTTGTCCACGGTCCAGTAGATTCCCGGAATTTGCCCCAATGTGCCGAATCGCTTCGGGCTCGCATTCAAGTCACCCATGAGAATGACATCGTCCTCACGCGCAGACAGGTACTCAAACTCGCGTATCCCCTTAAGGACGGTATGCATGACCGGCAGTTCCGTTTTCACTTCATCTGGATCGGTGTGGATGTTGACCAGCGAAAAAGAAAAGGGCCGCACGTTTGGCGGAACTCGGGTAACGAATCGAGCCACCAACGGCTCGCGGTGCAGAAGGTCCGCGTTGTCTTCAATCGTGTAAATAGCATCGGGGCTGGAAACGACGCTGGCCGTGTCGTATAAGTAAGCGTATTGTTCTTTGGAAACACTTCTTCCCAAACGTGGTCCGAGCAAATAATCGTAGCGGGCGCCTTGGGAATTAATGAGCTGGACGAGCCTGGGAATCGTCGTTTGATCCTCAGCACGCACCTCCTGGATCGCAACGATATCGAACTGCCGGATCACGGCCACAATCCGTTCGATAACCCACTGGTCTTCAAGCTTCTTCTTACCGAACGTCTGGATATTGAAGCTGGCGATGAGGATGGTCTGTGGCGTTCGAACAGGTAGCCCCTGCGTGCGACTTGACGGTGCGCGCGTCGAAATCAGTTGCCCTTGCGGACTCGCATTGCTGAAGTTGGTATTGTTTTCAAACTCAGCCCCTGGCTCGCAGCCAACCAAAAGGGCCAGCCCACTCAAAGCCAATGTCATTACAAAAAAATGGGTTGACTGACGATTCATTCCCCTCGCCTCCTTGCTTGGGTTTTTGTGTCGTATTCATGCCGATGGCGGATGCTATCTCGGTCTGCGTTGCAATCCTTACAACGCCATGGGACCCGAAATACAAATCAACTGGCCAACGCGGCTTCCAGTAATCTCTTTAAACGTGGAGGTGCTTTTTCGACATGTTTTTCTAAGACCGCGCGGCACGAAATGTCAATACCGCCAAGCTCTCCGATGGCCCAAGCGGCTCGCTCACGAGCCGATAGCTCAAGCGATTCGTCGTTGGTGACCCTGCATAGGTCGATATGAATCCGTCGTCTACCACTTTGGTCATCCTCGACAGGTCCAAGTCTGCCCAGAAGCGTGCTGCACCAGTACACTCGCGAAGACAGACCTGAATTCAATTGCTCGCATAGAAAAGGAATGTCTTCTCGGCTCGGAACTCCACCGTTCTCGAGTAAGTCGCTAGCACAGTTTTGCTCCGACTCATCGCTGCTCTCCAAGAGAGTTAGCAATTGGTTTAAATTCTGCAAAGCCAGCTCGGGATGCTTTGCATATTCAACTAGTTGTTTGCTATCGATCATCCCGGACCTCCACTTACTAATGGTTTCCAAAAACTCCTTCCTGTAATTACTTGTTTTTCCCAATCAACGCAATCTGGTTTTCTCCGGTTGAGCGGGTGCTCGTCTCCCCTCAATCATGTCCCCCTGCCACGTGCCCTCCCTCTTCATTTCTCCTCTACA
>JBBRJI010000127.1:0-11141 GCA_038219625.1 Pirellulales bacterium
TGAGTCGTTCGCGTTTGTTGGCCGCCGGATCCTGAATGAACAGCTCCGCATAGGCGAGCGTTGGTAGCCTGCCCGCTAAATAAAGCGTCGATCAGCGTAAAAAAGTTGGATCGTCGCAAAGCCGCGAAATCGGGATGTTCAGCGAACGCAACTGAGCGATCACGGCACGTTCGATCGCGTTGGTCGGTTCGGGCCATTCATTGACTCCTTCGACGATCGGTACACTTGCGCGAAAAACAGCTACTTGACCCTGAAATCGAGCCATGACGGCTACTTCTCCAGCCAACGATTTCATCGACACCAAACCACGTTTGTCGACTTCCGCCATCTCGGTGTCATTGCTCTCAAATTGAACCGCAGGTGTAACGTCTTCGACAGATCCATCGGAATAGTGGGCGGCAACGGATACTTGTTGCTCCTGCTTAGGGAGCATGCGTCGAAGTTCGGGCGTAACCGCAATGGATACCACCCGCCGATCATCTGCTTTACCAGGCTTCATCCCTTGTGAAATCCATCGTCGCAGAACTCGATACTCTTGAGAATCAGCCTCAAGTCGCTGGCCACCACCATGCGGCACCGCATTGATCGCCTTGGTTAACAATAGGCTTGCATCAGGCAGGGCTGTTGACAACCTCCTGCCTCGCGATTCCTTAACGAGGTGCTCAAAATCTTCGCTTGGTTCGAACCCGAGCAACGAGAGCTTAAAGCCATTTTGTCCAGCGGCTTTTCCATGACAACCGCCGCCATTGCAACCCAGCTTCGTAAAGATCGGCACAACCTGATTGGGGAAATTGACTTCCGGATTGTCATCCCAATTGGTGACTTCAATCTGAAGCAAAGCGGAAGTTACCCCTCCGAGACTGACTGACAATGTCGTCGTTCCATTCATGAGCGGAGCCATCTGGCCAAAGCGATCAATCGAAGCGATCCCTTCCGGCGCGAAGCTGTAGGTTGCGTTTCGCGTCAGGTCCAGCTCAAGTCCGTTCGTATCCGTCCCAGTGATGAGACACTGATGGCGAGCATCACTACCGCGAAAAACAACTTTAGGAATCTCGCCAACTTCCAAAACGGATTGTCCCCTATCGATTCGAATGGTCCGAATGCCAGTTGGGAGCACGTCGTTTGCCAATACGATCGAAAGATCTGATAGCCAAGCGGTTTGCAAAAGGAGTACTAGGAGGGCGAGACGACTGCTAAGCCGTATGGTTGTCATCGCAGTGGTTGTCATCGCAGTGGATCTCATATCAACTCAGTCACGGGTGCATGGTCAACCAAGAATTGAGGTCGCCCGGTTGGATCGGCGATGGTCGTATTTGTCACGTCAATTCCTAAGTTGTGGTAAAGAGTTGCAATCACTTCTTGAACGTGAACGGGTCTTAACGTTGCATACTCTCCCAAACGATTGGTCGCGCCAATAACTTGCCCCGTCCGGATGCCGCCGCCAGCTAAATACGCACAGCTCACTTGCGACCAGTGATCTCGGCCTGCATCCTTGTTGATTTTCGGAGTCCGTCCAAACTCGCCCCAAACGACGATACTTACATCGTTAAGCATTCCTCGCATTTCTAAATCCTCAATCAACGCGCTCAAGCATTGATCAAGCTTTCCACCGTGGTCTCGCACCATATCGAAGTTCTTTCCATGACTATCCCATCGACCAAAACTCAGACTGACAACTCGCACCCCTGCTTCAATGAGTCGCCTTGCGATCAATAGATGATCGTTTCGAGTTGCACAGCCATCGAATTGATATTTGTAGGGCTTGCCGTCACCGTACTTGGCAACGACCTCTGGATCTTCCTTGGACAAGTCAAGCGCATCGACTAGCTTACTACTGGTGAGGACATCCAAGGCGCGTTGTCCGAAAGCGTCCATTCCCTCCATAACTCCCGTCGTATCGATGTCGCGGCGAAGGGTATCCAAGCTCGTAAGCAGTTGCTTACGATTCTGAAGTCGTTCGAGTGAGATCCCATTGAGCTTCATGTTCTCGATACCCGGACCGTCCGGTTTGAATGCCGAATTCGCCGCACCTAGGAATCCAGCGCTACCGCAATCAGACCACTGAACATGGCTTGATCGCTCTGCAAGTCCAACAAAAGGCGGAACGGCTGGATCCGATGCGCCTTTCAGTTTCGCAACCGCCGATCCAATCGATGGACGACCTCCAAGCGCTTTCAAGTCATCGGGTATCCAGCCACTCAAGCACTGATACGATTCGTGTCTGTCTTTGCAACCAACCACCGAACGAATAATGGCTGCTTTGTCCATCAGCCTTGCAAGTTTCGGAAACACTTCGCAAATCTGTATGCCGGAAACGTTGGTTGGGATGGCTCGGAACTCACCCCGAATTTCGGAGGGGGCGTCTGTCTTAATGTCCCACATGTCTTGGTGGGGCGGACCGCCACCGAGGAAGATCTGAATGAGAGCTTTGTTGGGATTGCTTTTTTGCTGACTCGACTCGGCTCGCAAGACATCCGCCAAGCCAAGGGCGGTAGCCCCAAAACTCATCCCGCCGATCTTGATAAACGAACGGCGAGACTCTCGATCGCAATAGCTACGTGAAGACCCATACTGACCAAAGATCGACAACATCATGGACGCCGAACGGTTAAGGTTGAGGTGGGACCGCGCACCCAGTTACGGAAAACGCGGAATTGGAGGGCAATCGCCAAGTTAAATTCTCGACGACTAAATATCAGCCTGAACAAATTCAGGCAACTTGTCAATATGGCTACAACTTCTTCTTGGCAGGTCGCATCAGCAAAAGCGCGTACGAAATCTCGTCCCGAACAGGATTGGCAGGGACCGCGCCACCTTTGAACTTCTCCCGACTTGCGTTGTCCATCGGTTTGCTTCGCCGCGCCGAAGTGGCAAACGGTGAATTCCGACCAGGGGCTTTTGCAAGTAGAAGTCGGCTTGCGGTGTCACTAATTCCCTCAGCCACTCGAATCGAGCCAAGCTGGTTTACGAGCAATAACGCAGAGCGGTCGTTCGTCACATCCATCGCAAATTCGGGAAAATCCTCAAACCGATTGATGATGTCTACCATGGCTAAATCCAGTTTCTTGGCGGTCGAACGCAGAAACATTACCCCCATTTTCTCTTCGAAATTGGCTGCGTTTCCTACTAATTTCGACTCCTCGAGATGCTTGAGCTGTTCGTCATTGACAATCAAATCATCGGTAGAAACGATATCGTACTTCTCAAGTATTCGTTCCAAAGTGCGATTCTCCACCGCCTGTGGATCGATTGAAACGTCTAGAACCAATGTGAAGTACAACTTCGGATTCGCTACGGATTTGTCGCTTACCTCTTGGGACAATGCTACAGCGTTACCATTCCGCGAACCACGAATATCGTTGGGCCACTGGCCGAGATTCGCCACAGTACTCGAAGGTACTACGGGACCGAAAACGCCATCTGTGTTTGCGTCCAATTTTGGAGAATTGTCCACTGGCAACCGACTCGCAACCGATTCCGTCGGTGATCGTTCCGGATTCGATGCGACCGGATTTGACGCGCCCGGATTTGATGCTAGCTCAGTAGAACCTGTTTGATTGGCTGTTTGGTCGTCGGGAACGTACTCCGGATCGCTGGTCGCCATCGCCCCGACATCAGGAATAACATTAGGAACAACATCAGGAACGTTGACTATTCCTTGACGTTTTGCTTGCGGAATGGCCAAAAAAACAAACAAAAGAGAAGCAGCTAGGGCCAGTCCAGCGTAACTCCATCGACGCAAGGGAACGGAGTCCAGTGCTCTCGGAGAAAGAGATTTTTGAAATTGCTCAGTGGTTCTCGGAGGAACGAGCCATTCGGGCGCGTCGGCCCCCATTTCTGAGGCTCTTTTTTTTGCAGCCAGCGTAACAGAACTGGCAAAATCGGGCCGAAGTAATAGAGTGGAACGACCGCTTAGCACTGCCCGGCGGAGTACGGTAAGTTCATTCAGACGCCCATTTAGGGATGGATTCTTCGCCATCTCTTGCTTTAAATCGACCAAATCGGCCTCAGACAGCACGCCGTCAAGCATGCCGTTCAGCAATTCGTCGAGGTTTTTGATTGGGGATTCCATGAATTTTAATTCTCGGCAGTAGGTTTTCACTTCATCGGATGATCCGATTGATGAAAAGTTCCTTAACTAGGCCGAGATTGTGAGTACCAAATCGGTTCTGGGGTTAGCCGCGCACATCAAAACATACTTAGTTGTATGCGTTTTGATTGCGTCCAACCACTTCTAGACGATTCTGGCCATGCGAAACATTGTCGCCTTTTGCTCCGCAAAAGTGCGCTTACGCGGCACACTTTCGCGGGAGCGAAAGGCGACAATAAGAAAATCACAGACTCGGAGATGCGGACCTAGTGCTTCTTCCAGCCTAAGAGTTGGGGTTCTTGCGTAGCGGAAGCCGCGTAGGCTTTCGGCGATTTCAAGAAGTAAATCCCAATGGATTCGTCCTAACCACCGAAACTCTTGGCGAGTTCCGCTACCCCCCAATTTAGCATGGAAGAAGCACTACGTGCTACCACCTAGCTTCCATTTGGTCGACGATGTGGTTGGCCAAGCGTTCGACGACTCTCTGGTTTGCGGTTGCGATGGATTGACCTGCTTCCGGTACAAAGTCGACATTTTCTGCAAAATAGAAGGTGGACTCACCTGGAGGTAAGAACCTGGTTTCAATCAGCGGCATTCCTCGACGGTCGGTCCATTTGACCTCGACCGTCATCACTGATTGCAGCAATCGCGGTTCGTCGAGGTTGGTTTCGCTGACCACACGTTTGGAGTCCGACGTTAGCGTACAAGCCATTACAGAATCGGCGGTCTCAACATTCGTCAGTTTGAAGGGGGTCCGACGCTCAATTTCCTTTTGAAGCGACTCGGTAAGCATCACACCCAGCTCGGGTCGAAACGAGTCGCTTTTGATGATCGGCACATGAATGGTTCGAACATCGGTTCGATAGAGTGTTCGGGTTCCGATTTGGTACCCTGCACACCCATTCACAGACGCGAAAACGATCGCGAGCATTAGAACTCGCCCGATCATCGTTGACTAGTTCCGTCCGGGACGAAGGAGGCAGCGCCTGATTTTCCTGCTGTTCGCTCGTAGCGCTCCTGGGCTGCCTTGTCCTGTTCCTCCAAGTTAGGTGTCGGCTTCAACAGGGGGGTGATTTTGTCACGGTTAGGGAACAGATCGGCCAACCAACCAAGTTGTTGGATAGGTTCTGCCGGCATACCACCGGTCTTTTCCATAATGTCTTTGGCTTTGTCGGCAAACGGTGTGTCGCCATAATCCGTCAATATTTTCATGCAGTGGATGCGCGATGCTCTGGCTTCCTGTTTGTTGAAGCGAAACGTGGCGAGCGAATATTCTCTCTCGGCTCGACGATATCGGACTTCCCCCATCGCATCTTCGATCTGCTTCTTTTCGCCTTCCGCCTTCTCGCGGAATTGACGAGTCATCTGCTTGATCATCTTCTCGGCTTTCTCAAGTGGCTCTTGGGAGTAGTCAGCTCCTTGATAGGACATCATGGCTGCCTTGACCCCTAACAGATGCGCATCGAATTGGTGCGGACTATCTGGATAAGTCGAAATCAAATCGCTGTAGGTATCCAAGGCATCATTCCAATTTTCCTTTTTGAAAGCAGTGTTGGCCAGCTCCATCGTCACATCATCTGCCAACCGACCCACTGGATTGTCCAACCGCATTTTTTCCAATACGCGAACGCCATGCTTTCGCGTATCGTTCCAAGGTTTTCGATTGTCCGAGACATTGAGGTGATAGAATTCGTCATTGAATTTCAGCCAAAACTGGGCTATCTCCATCCGACGTTTGTCCACCATGTCTTGGTAGCGAGTGCGAGGGTATTCCTTGATCAGCTTGACGAAGTAATCCTCCGCCTTAGGGTAGTCCTCTGCAAAGAAATAGCTCTCGGCGGTCATGTAAAGTGCGTCTTGTTCGAGTGCACTACTTGTCCAATGCTTCCCAGCTTCTTTGTATTTTTTAGCGGACGCACGGAACATGGCTCGCCGTGCGTTCTCTTCGGTCGACTTCGATGCGTTTTTAAAGAGTTCGTCTGCCTCGAGGTAGGTCGATCGCGCTAAATCTTTGTTAACCGGTGCAGGTCCTAACCCGGGAATGAATTGAAAGGCTTTGGGGATATTGCTGTCCCTGGATTTGTCAGCGCGAATACCCTCAGGACGAATCCAATTTCCTTCTTTGTCCTCGTAACCTTCGATGGCATTGCGAGCTCGGCGGTACTCATCGTCTTCTTTTTTGAAAAGATTGAACGAAGCGCAGCCGGCTTGAATCAAGAACATCATCAATATTGCAAAACGAAGAATATTGGCCGCAACGAAATGGACGACGCGTCGGTTGGACTGACGATTTTCTATCGTGCGGCGATGCATTCCATTTCCTTTGGATTTGTTTTGCAAGTAGTTTTTCAGGTTGCCCATCGTGGTCAACGCTTCAATTCCTCTAAATAATCCGTAAGTCGTAAGCGGCGATCTGCCAAATTGGAAACAAATCGTTCCATCACGAATCGCACCTCGCCACGCAGCTCAGCCCGAATCGGCAATGGATTGCCGCCCCACTCCTCGGACGCATAGGTCATCAAGCAATCGAGCGTTGGGTATCGGATGCGAATTACGTGCTGTTGGCCAAGCACACAATCGGCGCATAAAATTCCGCCCGCAGCAATGCCTAGCAATGCTCCCGGACCAGTTGAGTCGGACTGTACAGGATTCCCGCAACTCGCGCATAGATGAAAAGTTGGCAAATGTCCCAATAGCTTTAACACCTGCATTTCAAACCTAAGAATAATCTCAGCGGCACTTAGACCACGATCGAGATCGACCAACGTTTGATCGCTAACAGCGTAGAGTTCCCTGGCTTTTTGGTTGTCCTCGGTCAAACCCAGCAGCAATTCCGCCACGTAATAGCCGCAATAAAGCGGTAGCAACGCAATTTGCCCAGACCGAAACCGACGAACAAGCTTGGATTCCGTCAGCAGATCGAGAGCATCCGTGCTCTTTTGGATGAAGACGATCTGCGATTTTGCTAGCAAGTCCAGCGAGGACTCGAACGGACTTCGAAGACGCCTTGCGCCTTTTGCGATCGCAGAGACTTTGCCAAAGTCGCGAGTGAACAACGTGACAACCATGCTGGTCTCACTCCACGGAACCACCCTCAAGACGATGGCTTCGCTTTTCTCCAATGACATGCGGCGAAGGACCTACTTTGGGAGTTTTCCAGCGATGATCTTGGGCTTGTATTCCGTGTCTCGTTTCCGAAGGACTTTGGCGGAGAAAACAAGGTCAGGTTGCTTGCCTTCTTTCCTTTGAGCTTCTTCCCCAAGGTTCATGACGCGGAAAAAACTCATTGTCTCCTGGCCCTCTACAACTCGACCGAAAACGGTGTGCTTACCATCCATCCGGGGCGTAGGCAAGAATGTAAAGTAGAATTGCGAACTACCGGTCTCAGCAAGGACTTGGCCGGTTTTTTTATCCGAGCCAAGCGCCATTCCAATCGATCCACGGAAGTGATCGCGTCGATCAGCGTGATCTACTTCGCTTGGAATGGTGTAACCAGCATCGCCGGTTCCATCCCCTTTCTCGCAACCCGTTTGGGCACAAAAGTGTTTCTCTACACGAAAAAAAGACTTGCGATCGTAAAACCCTTTTTCCACTAAGTAGATAAAGCTCTTTACCGTCTCAGGAGCTGAGTCTTCATACAGCTCCAACACCATCTTGCCTTTGGTCGTTAGAAATTCAACGCGAGGATTATCGTTCTTTTGGGATTCCCGTTGTCGAATTTCAAGTTCTCGTTGCCACTTCTCCCGAACAAACTTGATTTCAGCCAAAAAATCGGGCTTCGTATCCTGGCTATTATCCAAAGCAATGGTTCGTGCCAAACACTCTTCGGTAAAATCGAAATCGGAATTGGCATAGCCGATCAGGCCAGCCGCGCGAAGGACTTCCTGCGTCTCGATTTTCTTTGCACGAACAACTGCTTGGGCAGCCTCCAACCAGCCATCGAATCGGTCCAGCTCCACGTCGTATAACATCATTTCAACCAGGGACTCGCCAATAAAAGTGTATTTATCGGGATCACTTTCATACGTTTCGCTTGCGACTTTCAACCAATTGGCCTTTGCGAGAAACCCTTGGTGGATTGCTTCCTGCCATTCCTGATAAACATTGTCCCGAAATGACGAAGATGGATTCTCGGCCAAATGATAGTTCAATTTGACATGATTCAGTCCAACCGCCGCTTCTCGAAATCGATTGAAGGCGGCTTGGTACCTTTTACCCACTTCGGAATCGTCGTCGGCGGGTAACATCCCAAAACTCTGCATCCGCTTCGTCGCCATCTGGTTTTGAAATTCGAGGGCTCTTTGCTTTTCCTCGGCCCGTTCCTCAGGTGTCAGGCTCCGCTTGGCTGGTAAGCCGCCGGCTTTCTTCAACGGAATGTCTTGCCCCGTCAAACGCTTAACTGGCATCGCACCCAAACCCAAAACGAAGAACAGAATGACGAAAAAGGACTTTATACGGTTTGTTTGGATTGGCATATTGGCATACTCTGTAACAAGCGAGGCTGCTCCGAACGGAGAATTCAGCGTGAATCACGACTCTACTAGGACAAAACCCACATTGGAAACGACCACTCTAAGGATCATCGCTGGCAACTTGCGAACTCGCAAGATTCAATTTGCGGTTGACCCAAGGACCAGACCCATGAAGGATCGAACCCGCGAAGCTGTCATGAGCCTCCTCGGTGGTACGTTTCCGAATGCAATTGCGTTCGATTTATTTGGTGGAACAGGAGTTTTGGCCTTCGAAACCGTCTCGCGTGGAGCAGTCAAAGGCGTTGTCTTCGAAATCTTGAAGCCCGCCGTGAAAGAAATACAAGCCAACGCAAAATCCCTTGGGTTATCCAACACCGTCGAAGTCATACAAACCGACGTCCTCGACTGGTCGAAAGGACTGCCCGCCAATTGCTCCAGATTCAGCCAGAACCCCGACGAAATCTGGGTGGTGTTCTGCTGTCCACCGTACTCGATGTGGGAGTCGAACGGCAAACAGTTGCTCGCGATGCTAGAACGCTGGTGGTTGGCCGCTCCTCCCGGCTCCCTCTTTGCCGTGGAACTCGAGGAAGCCACCCCAACCGAGTTTTTGCCGACCCAAGCGGACTGGGATCTCCGAGTCTACAAACCAGCTCGCATGGCCGTCGCAGAAAAGGAATCTGAGTCAAGTTCCGGCCCGCAGGAAGAAGAAAACGGTAGCTGAATGCGTGAGAATTCAGTTCGTTCCTGAAATTTTTGCTACGTCATTCTTTTTGTCGGACCGAGTATAACGGTCTGCCATCTTTCTGTCGCTCCCGAGCTGGCGGTATGACTTCGAGAACCAAGATTTCTCCATCTTGCAGATCCATAGCTTCGAGAATAAGAAGTCCACGTGTGTGGTCCACCCTAAGCGGTTCCTGATGCAATACTGATCAACGGAACGCCGCACGACGCTACCAAATCTGCTCCACGTGGGTAACCAATCGCACGGTGTGTGCCGCCGAAAACACCTCTACGCTTGTCTGTTCGGAATCGGCGTCACGTCGATCGATTAACTCGGGTGCCGAGCATTAGGTGCCAGGCATACACCGCCGGTGCACCTGATCCTGTCCGGTTATCCCGGTTTCATGGTGGGTCCCGAAATCTGCGGACCATCAAAGTGATCAAGCCAGCGATCACAATGTGGATGAAACAAGCGAGATGCCAAGCCGTCATTGCTGATTCCGACTACGCGATTGGATTTGTGCCGATTGCATGTTGGACGGGCAAGGCAGAGGGTTTCAAATTCGGTAAGACCACCGAGAGACATAGGAAAAATGTGTTCGACTTCAAACGTCACAACTGTAAGGGCCTCGCTCGACTTGCAATAGGCACAGCATTGCGAGAAATGGACACAAACCCGTCTCCTGAGATCGACTGGAATATAGTCGCTCAATCCTTCTGCTAACCAAACTAAGCTTCCTGACGATTGGGGACTCGCCTATCTCGGTGTCTGCATCTCTAAGCAGGAAAACATCCGCCACTGAAGATCAGCGACCACGTGTAACCACAACGTTCAATCCAATGGTCGCTGGCCTCGCGCCTTTCTTTCCTGATTGAAAAGGGAAAATGCGGGCGAATGCTTTTTTAGGAGTTTTACCAACTGTGAGGAACTGGTGCCAAGCTTGGTAGCGACGCTGCTGATATTCCAATCGCAAAGGCACATCAAGCCGATGACCTCAGCCAGAATCGCGGGCCAATCGTTATTCGTCTCCGCAATGTCGATTCTTCCATTTCGACAATAACGTTGCCATGTTTCGGAGGTAGATTTCCCGCCTGAGAATTGTGCGGTCGAAGCTGCTCCCGATGCAGGACGAAGCTCCACGGCGAGCTTGCATCGCAGTCGCTGCATGGCCACTTTACGATTCTCGTTTTGAGTGCGACGCTCACTGGCCGATGCGATGATGCCAGCTCGAACGAATTCGATTTGAACGCTGGTCTCCACCTTGTTGCGATTCTGGCCTCCAGGCCCGCTGGCTCGTGAAAAGGTCAGTCGGCATTGAGCAAGCAATTGCTCTTCAGTCCAACAAGCAGGATGCGAATCACAGCACGGAGTGCTGTGCCACACTGGGATCGGATCACTCATGCTACTATGTTTGCATTCCGTCCAACCGAGTCAAGCAACTGTCAATCCGTTTGAGTGTCTCTTGCTTGCCCAAGATCTCGAAGTAATCGAAAATCCCAAGTCCGTTCGATTTGCCGGTGATCGCGATGCGCAAAGCGCTGATACAAACTCCCAGTTTGATACCACGCTGCTCCACGAACTTCTTAAGCTGTGGCTCAAGCGCATCGTGCGTCATCGAATCTGCGGCCTCAAGCACCCTTCGGAAATCTCGAAGCGCCGAAATGGCAATCGGATCGCTCGCCAATCGCTTTTGAAACGCTTCTTGGTCTGTAACCAAATTCTCCGTCGTGACAAAGAGTTCGTCGAACTGCAAAACATCACCAGCCACCTTGATTCGATCTCCGGCCGCTTGAACAATTTTACTCAATCGTTCGGCGACATCGCACGGCGGTGGGTCAGCGATCAAGCCTGCCTTTTG
>JBBRJI010000128.1:0-11086 GCA_038219625.1 Pirellulales bacterium
TGGACGATGCGCGTTGGTTTACTCGCCAACGACTGCTACCTCGCCACCCGCCATGGTGGCCATATTTTGGAGCAAATTGATATCGACGCCGGCGCCGATAAACCGCACCGCACCGTCGCCTATCAACCAATTCCCTCCACCCGTGTGATACGCATTGAAAGCACGCTTGCACGGTTGGTCGCCGTAGAGCCCAGGTGTACCCCAGCAACCTTTCCTATCCGCTGAATTAACGCCGTATGGTTTACCATAAAGTCGGCTTTCAGCTCCGACAGACGATTGATTGTAGGAAGCGTAAGTGTATGCCCAGAAAGTTGCTCGGCTAGTCGTGGATTGGGAGGTGTATTCACCCACCATCAACGTGTTGGACAAGCCGTCGGTCGCGCTGCCGAACTTCTCCGGTCCACCTAGCGACGAAACTGGCTGGCCCGAGACTGTTACATTCCCGACCGGGGCTCCATTATACGACGTGCCTATTGAATGCAAAAAGGATCGATAGTTTGGATCCATTCTGCTATTGGGCCATAGATTTGGTTCGAAACTATCCCATGCGCCGTGCCCGACAGTCATATTCATTTTGCCGCTCACCGCCCGATAACTACCGTGCATCCAAGTCTGACCGCCTGGCCTTGGACCACTCGCAGGAACCTCCAGCAAACCATTCAACAAATCGGACGGGCACTCGTAGGCTGGAATGCGATTTTTTCCCACTAAGTTATTGTTCGTCGAGACGTTGACTTCATTTTGGCGATATTGCGTGTAAAGAGCGCTTTGCTCCATGTAGGGGAGAATTTCAATCGCCCAATTGGTGTAGGTCGGAGGACTACAGCAGCGGCCATAGTAAGTACCGCCGGGTGGCAGTTTTCGTTGCGTATCGTGGTGCATGTGCAAAGCCAAGCCGAGCTGTTTCATGTTATTGCTGCACGACATTCGCCGGGCGGCTTCGCGAGCGGCTTGAACGGCTGGCAACAACAAGCCTACAAGAATTCCAATAATCGCAATGACAACCAGCAATTCCACGAGCGTAAAAGCTCTGGAACGTGTTTTCTTTAAACTCATAATAACGAAGTCCCTAAACCTAGAAAAACAGAAAAGAACTAATAGCAAAAGGAAGCCTGTGGCCCCTAAACGTCTTTATCGCCGCACAATTCACCGTTAGGCACGCTCAAGATAGGTTTTATCGACTCTCGTTCTAGATTTCAATGATTTTTTGCCGCGATTCGGGGATTCTATCGATATTCGCGAAACTATCTGCGAAACCATAGAAAAGCCCCGCTGCTTTACCAAGGGCAGAGCCTGGGCCGTGCGACAAATAGCAGTTTCGATATTTCTTTCTAACTTATATCGAGTCTTTTGTGTTCCGACCAACAGTATCGCTACACCATCCGTTCGGGGCTTTTCCCCGACGGATGCGTTTTGGCATACTACAATTGGGCGTCCTACTAACTCCCGTTTCCCTCGGCTTTGCCCGCCGGAGGCTCGCCAAGCCGAGGGGAACGCGTCGATTCGCGAGTGCCGGCTGTTAATACGCCAAAACAAGGTTGGTGGCGGACAAGCCTCCGACCAACCTGAAAGGCCCGATCGCAGAACGGAATGACAAGGCTTTACCCCTATCGCGAAAGAAGCTCATTGCGGCGTGAAAATCGATCTCTAAGACCGTTTACAATCGATTGGGCTTCTGCAAAGTTGGGGGGCATCGCCGCTAGGTTAGTGATCTCGTGATGCAATCGATCGACAACGGCCACTAGGTCGTTATCTAGATCCAAGACCTGTTTGAGTTTGGATTCGTCAATCTTGCTGCTTTCAAACCAAGACGAGTATCCCTCGACCGCAGCTCGCATTTTCGATTGTGCAAGCTCAATACTGGTTCTTAGTTTTTCGCCCTGCCCGATTGCATCGAAATTGGCCTGATCGACAAGTGGCAACATGAACGCCTGCAAGTCTCGTTTGCATTCCTGTAGGCGATCCACCAAATATTTCCGCACTGCCAAGTCATCATCGCGACGTTTCTGTTCCAAGCGATACGAACCGAAGCCGGGCACGTACTTCGTCAGATTGTCCATGATTGACTCAGCCATTTTGGATCCGAAACACTAAGCGTTAACGATGTCTCGCATCTTCGGCTCAAGATAACTTACGGTACTGCCCATGCTTGCCAGGTTGCCGTACTCTCCCTCAGGAATCTGAACGCGATGCCGCTTGCGCAACTCCATGACGATGTCCAGGAAGTCCATGCTATCCATCTCAAGTTGCTCGCGAAACGACTTGTCGTCGTCGATCGTAGATAGATCTTCATCTGGTGCGATCTCACTCAGAATGTCCAAAATTTCTTCACGGATTTCCGCGGGTGTCATGGAAGTCGGCCTAATAAAGTAAGTTAAAAAAGGTTTCAAATTGCGAGCGGCTAAAACCGTCGAACAATAACGACAGAATTGATACCGAGCATGCCGAACGAATTATTAAGGATGTAATCGACGCGAGGCAACTCCTGCGGCTGATTGATCACCAAGCCTGGCAACGCACATTCCGGGTCTAAATTGTCCACATTTATCGTGGCATGGCAAACCCTGTCTTGGAATGCAGGCAGGTTTCCGGCCAGTTCCAGCGCGCCCGCTGCCCCCATCGCGTGACCTATGAAACTCTTCGTATTATTGAACCGAAGGGCGTCGCAACCTTGAAAAACATTGCGCAAAGCGATGCACTCCTGGCTATCTCCCGAACTTGTACCCGTGGCGTGGGTGCTGACAATACTAATTCGGTCTGGCGTCAATCCGCCGCGGTCCAGCGCCATTTGCAGGCACTGTGCCTGCCGTTCTGGGTTGGGCAACACGAAGTCGGTAGCGTCCGTGTTAATCGCGTAGGAGACGATTTCTGCGATAATATTGGCCGACCTGGCTTTTGCGTCGGACAGTCTCTCCAAAGTATACAAACAAGCGCCCTCCGCCACCACGATTCCATTTCTGGACTGATCGAACGGACGAGACGCTTTCGTCGGATCGTCGTGCGAGGCCAATGCCCCTTGTGATTTGAACGATGCAAAAATACCAAAAGTGTGAATACTCTCCGAAACACCACCAGCAATAGCCAAATCGCATTCGTTCAACCGAAGCATCTGCACACCCTGAATAATTCCTGCATTTCCAGCGGCGCAGGCAGCACCAATGGTGTAATGCGGCCCCGTAATCCCCATGTTGAGCGCTATTTCGCCAGCTGGATTATTGGCGACCGTTCGGGGATTGTGGTGATGCGACCAATACGTCGTGTCGTAGTCGTACGCTTTAATGGAATAAATCTCGTTCTCTGTTTCGACATTTCCATGTTCGGTGACCCCGATGTAAATGCCGACACGAGACTTGTCCACGTTTGGCCAATCCAGTCCACTCCGTTGAATTGCCTCCGAAGCCGCCCAAATCCCAACGGTACCAGCCCGTGTTCCCCGACGCATATCGCGTTTGCTTTGGTATTTCGTGGTTTCGAATTCGCAAACGCCTGCCAAAGTGTCCCCCACATAGCGAATGTTGTATTTCCGGACCCCGCTTTTGCCCGCCAGCAACGATTCGCGGAACAGCTCCAAATTATGACCATTGGGGGAAGTTAACCCGATTCCAGTAATTACGACGCGTTGATCGTCTGGCAATTGACTGGTTCGATCTGCAGCAATCATTCAGCAACTCAAAATGAAAGGACATTAACAAACGAATTCTCTACCCGAAACTATCTTCTAGACTGAATATTGGCAAGCGCATCCGTAGGGTCAATGATGATCTTTGCCCACTTCGCCCAAAACCTAGCCTGCCATACATACGGAAAATTCTTGGCGGATCTACTTCCGCTTCAAAATGTAGACGACATCCTGGGTGCCTGCGTCGATTTCAATCGGTTCGTTGATGTCATAGCCAAAGTCGTAGGCCGTCTCGATGGACCACTCCGGAACTTTTTTAATCATCGAAGCGAATTGTTTCCATGTATAACTTCTCAATGCCAAGCAATCGTCAATGCGAATCGAACCCGTGGGGCGGTAGATCTCAAATCTTAGATTGAATCGCTCCATCCTCGCTTTGACGTCCTTGTCTCGAGGCCACATACGCGTATTGATCTGCAAATTCCCACGTTTGGCAACCCAACTCTCGGTGTCCGAGGCAATCCCCTCCAGCGGCGTCAAATGAAACCCTAGCGCATAGATCCCACCCGGTCGCACCGCCTCAGCCATGGCTTGAAAGTGAGCGATTGCAGCCTTTTCTGTGCTTAAATGGCGAAAAGAGTTGATCGTATTGAAAGCTGCATCAAACGGCTTCTTTACGGAAAAGTCGCACATGTCCGCGACCCACGCCGACTCCCTAAGTTCGTGTTTCTTGAGGCGAGCATTGCAGTACGCAATCGCCTTCTCGTTCAAATCCAAACCCTCCGCAATGTACCCGTTTTTGGCCATTCGAAAAAGCAGTCTCCCCGTTCCGCACGCAGGCTCCAATACCCGCTTGGTCTTGCCCTCCACGTGCTTTTGGAAGGCCGCCTCTAAAAACTTGAACTCAGCAACCCAGTCGCTGGCAAAGACCAAGTCGTAATAAACGGGGTAGTCGTAAATGTTGCCGCTGACATGTTCCATTCAGAGTTGCTCTTCCGAGTAATACGGTTCAGAAAGGTGGTGCGCGAATCGCGCCCGCTCAAATCAAGTTCAGATTCTGACACTCACAAGGAAACTTCACAACCTACCAGCTTCCTGCTACCCCGTGGCTAGATCTTCAGGAAGATGCGCTTGCGGTACAACCAAAGCAAAATCAACCATATCACGCCCAACGTCAGCGCGCCAAGAACCAACGGTTTTAAGGCTTGCGGATTTTCTAATGAAAACCACTTGCCCAGCCAACCATAAAACTGCTCAAGGAAATAGCCAAAGTGCCGCTCGATGGCCAGTCGAATGGGTTCTTTCATGGTCCAGCTCATCACATAAGCGGCGATCGAGTTGGCTCCAATGACCAGGAACGGGAATCCCCAACGCTTATAACCGCCGATATCGCACAGCACATTGAGTAACGCCAGCCAAACAAAACAAAGGCCACCGCTCCAAAGAACCCAAGTAGGCGTCCAAATTCGCTTCACGATGGGACACAGTCCTAACGCGTCGACCACCAACGCCAGCGAAATGCAGACCACTGCCGCCGACCACAGAAACAGTTGCTTGCGCCCAACCGTCGAATCCCACTGTAGCAATTTGCCTGCGATCAAACCCAATAACATGGTTCCAAGCGTAGGGATGAAACTGAGCATGCAATAACCGCCACCCGAGTATGGGAATGGCTTTTCGCGCGGAAACAAATTCATCCACCATTGATCGACCGCCGACGCGAGATTGGAATTCTTGTTGAAGTGCGATGCGATACCCTCATAATGCTCCCCCCACTTTGAATCGACTCCGTATTGATCGTAAGGAAAATCCGCACCTGGTGCCGGATAACAAACGAATGCCAACCAATACCCAAACAAGATCACCCCGACCGATACGATCAAGCCTCGCATCGACAAACCTGACAACAAGAACAAGATCCAATAGCCCAGGCCGATTTGAGTGAGCGTATCATCGAACGTAAAATTGGTGCTCGGGCGCCCAAAGCTTCTTAAAAAAATTCCGAGGAAGACAAGGACAAAACTTCGAGAGATCGCATGCAAAAACATGCGAGTCCAGGATTGGCCCTTGGAACCGCGAGCCACGATGGAGAATGCCATGGCGGTACCAACCAAAAAGGAAAAGCTCGGTTGGATCATGTCGTGCAACGAACACCCACGCCATGCGACGTGCGTGGTGTGAAAAGCCAACCACTCCGCTGCTTGCGAGAGCCATCCCTCCCCAGTTGCGATTTTTTTGAGATCGTAAAGATGGAGGATTTCGGCCAACATCAGAAACATGACCATGCCGCGATACACGTCGACGCTCGCAATGCGAACATTGGGTTTTGGATCAGCGATGGAAGTTGCCATAATCAATCAGAAAGTCTTTTGAACATGCGTTACGTAACCCGACGCGTGAGCAAGGGCCTCGCTCAGGTTTTGAATCCAACGAGCGAAGGGCCTCGCTCGTCCGCAAGTGTCGCCTTTCGCTCCGCGAAAGTGCGTTAACAAGGCGCACTTTCGCGGAGCGAAAGGCGACAATAACAAATTCACGGCCTAGGAGCGAAAGGCGACACTTCTACGCGTTCAAGAGGATCTTCTTGCAGACGTTGCCTTCGTTTTGCGTCGAACGTTCCGGTCGGCCTTGATGTGCGTAAACCAGTTTCCAATGATCGACACCGAGCATATGCAAGATGGTTGCATGAAGATCATGTACATGCAATCGATCTTCGACTGCGTGCAATCCAATCTCATCGGTCTTTCCAATCGTCTGGCCACCACGCACACCGCCGCCCGCCATCCACATCGTAAAGCCATAGGCGTTATGGTCGCGACCGTCACCCTTTTCGCTCATCGGAGTTCGGCCGAACTCGCCGCCCCAAACCACGAGCGTACTATCCAGCAACCCTCGCTCCTTGAGATCTTTTAAAAGGCCCGCAACCGGTTTGTCGCTCGTTAGACACATTTTGCCATGGTTTTTTTCGATGGCGGAATGCGAATCCCACTTGCTACCTGCTCCGTGATACAACTGAACAAACCGCACGCCGCGCTCGACAAGCCGACGGGCCAACAAACAGTTCTTTCCAAAGGAAGCGGTCTCTTTGTCATCGATGCCATACATGGCTTGCGTGCGTTCCGTCTCCTGCGACAAATCGACTGCTTCCGGGGCTTGGGCTTGCATGCGAAACGCAAGCTCGTACGAATTGATGCGAGCCTCCAATTCGGAGTCACTGAAACGCTGTACTTGATGCTGTTTATTGATTTCGTTTAGGAGTCGCAGTTTGGCCGCTTGTCGTTCCGCTCCCACTTTGTCGGGTGTCTTCAGAAAATCGATCGGCGCTTTGCTTCCATTGAGCGCGATCCCTTGGTAACTTGCGGGCATGAAGCCAGCGGACCAATTGCGGGGCCCGTTGATAACATGCCCGTCACCGTCCTCAATCACGACGAAGGCTGGCAGATTTTCGTTTGCCGTCCCCAATCCATAGGTGACCCAACTCCCCAGCGAAGGACGACCACCAAGAATCGAGCCGGAATTCATTTGGCAAACGCCGTTCGAATGGTTCAAGCCATTGGCCCAACACGAGCGAATGACCGCAAGATCATCCGCATGTTCTGCGATATGTGGTAACCAATCGGAGACCCAAAGTCCACTCTCGCCATGCTGTGCCCATTTTCGTTTGCTAGGCATCAGCGGAGCATCGTACTCACCCATCGGTGTGATGATGGGACCGAAACTTTCCGGCAAAGGTTTGCCGGCTAGTTTTTCCAGTTCTGGCTTTGGGTCGAATAGGTCGATGTGGCTCGGCCCTCCCTCCATGAACAGGAAGATGACGCTCTTGGCCGTCGGCGTGTGATGGGGGCCTTTCAAGGACAGATCGGTTTTGTCAGCCGTTGCGCCCGTTTGCTGCATGAGCGAAGCCAGCACCAGCGATCCAAACCCGGCGCCCGCTTGTTGAAGCATATCGCGACGATTCAAATAGCCGCTGCCTCGAGGATTGGAATTGAAAGCCTGCATAACGATCGCCAGCTATTCCATGTGTAGGAATGAATTCGAGTTGATCAAAACGTGACAGTAGTCCACAAACAAATCATGCCAAACGTTATCGCTGTCCGCTTCGCCAGCACGGATAAAATTCATGGCCGAATCCACCTCGGAAGAGGATGGCGACTTCAAAAAAACACGCTCAAACGCTTCTTGGATAGATGCCACAGGGGATGTCTTCAAGCCGATGATTTGTTTGGCCATGTTCTCGGCTCGAGCGTTCACCCAATCCGAGTTCATCATCATCAAAGATTGCAACGGGGTCGTCGTTGCGTTCCTCTTGGCAGTCGATGAGCTTCCGTCTGGGGAATCGAAGAGCGAAAGAAAGCGGTCTTGTGAGTTTCGCTTGGAGCGCACGAAAATAGATCGAACCGGCTTGGTTGAGTCCTGCGATGCACCTTCATGCATTGGTTTCAGTTCGCCGGTAGCGGTCAGGATCGAATCCCGAATTTGCTCAGCGTCCAGACGTCGTGGAGAAAAACGCCACAACCATCGATTGTTGGGATCAATCTGCAAAGCAGTGGATGTCGAGGCTGGATAGGCCGACTGACGATACGTGCGGCTGTTCAAAATCCAGCGGTGCAGCGATTTGAATCGACCGCCGTTCTCAGCAAAGTGGCTAGCCAAGTAGTCTAGAAGTTCGGGATGGGTTGGCGGTTCCGTCAATCGTCCAAAGTCACTCGCATTGGACACGATCCCTTGGCCGAAATGCTGTTGCCAAACGCGATTGACAATGACTCTCCATGTCAGTTGGTTTTCAGGACGAACCATCCAGTTCGCGAGTGCTAATCGTCGTCCGCTGGAGTCTCGGTCGGGCAGCGGGGCTATGGCCATCGATTCGGGATTGAGAATCGATGGAATACCTGGTGAAATCGGACCTAGCCCGGCTTTTCCAGGGATGTAAACTTCGGCAGGCTCCGTGCCGGCGTCCGTGGCGGTCAGCGAAACCGGCAACGCATCAGGCTTCGGTGCAGGCAATTGTTTTATATAGTCTTTCGCAAGTTGCCAATTCTCTTGCTGTTCGCCTTTGAGAACCTTGTCCCACTTGATCTCATTGAGGTCACGCGTTTGCTGAAGGGATGCCAAATGAGCAATTTGCTTTTCACGAGTGGTTCGTTCCGCAACAGACTTTAAGAGCGCCGGTCGAACGTCGGGAGGAAATTTGTCGACGGCTTTTCGAATGGTTTTTTCTCGCAGGGGAGCTTCAATGGCTTCGATCGTATCCAGGAATGGCTGAGCCGTTTCTCGCCATACGTCGACGTCGGAACGATATTGAGCAATCTCTTCTTGGGTGGCGGCGGGTAAGTCTTCTCGCGGGATCAAACCAGAAAAATAAGCCTGAAGGCGAAAGTAATCTTTTTGCAGCAACGGATCAAACTTATGATCGTGGCATCGGGCACAACCGTAGCCGAGTCCCATAAAGGCTTCACCGGTGACGTCCGTAAGGTCGTTTAGGATGGCGGTCCACTGGCCGTTGACATCGCGTTGGTTGTACTCGTAAATCCAAAGCCGCAAATAGCCACTCGCATCGCGGCACTCGAGCGAGTTCGGATCGATTTCATCGCCCGCCAACTGCTCGCGAACGAAGTCGCCATAAGGTTTGTCGTCGTTGAAGGATCGTACGACGTAGTCGCGATAGCGATAGGCAGTCGGGCGGAAGTCATCCTGTTTGTAACCATCGGATTCTGCGAACCGAACCAGGTCCAACCAGAATCGCCCCCAACGCTCGCCGTATCTGGGATCGGCAAGCAAACGCTCGACAAGTTTCGGGTAAGCCGTTTCCAATGGCTCGGCGAGGAACTCAGCGACTTCAGTTGGAGTCGGAGTAACACCCACCAAATCCAGATACACCCGACGAATTAACGCCAGCGATTCGGCCGGTTCGGCGAATGCAAGTTGTTTGGTTGCAAGAGCCTCTTCAACAAACAAATCCAAACGCTGGCTGACCGACTCTTTTGTGTTCTGCTCAATCTCGGCTCGAGGCTGAAAGAACCAATAAGAACGGTCATCGTCGTCGAACCCTTTGTCGCCACTCTTTTTAGAGGTCATCGCCTCGGTTTTGGGTGGCCAGTAGCTCCCCTCGTTAACCCACTGCTCGATCACTTGGATTTTCTCATCGGACAGTTTACCCGATGGAGGCATCTCTAGATCTTTGTAGTGGATGGCCGAAAGGATCAAACTATCGCCGATCGCTTCCGAATCGACAATAAGGCCGCTTTCTCCGCCTTTCACAAACGCAACTTGGCTGTCAAGCCGTAAGCCTCCTTCTTGTTTTTCATCGCCATGGCAACGGATGCAACTTTCGATCAAAAGCGGTCGAACCTTCGATTCAAAGAATCGCGTCTGGTTTGCAACTTCAGGAGTGGTTCCATCATCCCTAGCAGCCGAAAGAATCGGTGTCAGCGAGAGAGCTACTACAAGCAGACAAAGCAAAAGACTTCCGTATTTGCATGCAATCATCGGAGTTTCATGGCAAAAGGGCTTTGCATGGAAAGGGGGCGGGACGTCGCCTAAATAAGCATTTTCAGAGGGTGATTCATACTATCGTGTATCTAGGGTGAATGTCAACCTGCAGAACCTTTTGAAGGTCTCGCAGATTGGCTGCATAAGCCCTGCTTCTAGCGCGACATCGCCGTAGATCACTTTGTCCGCCGCTTGTGTCCGCCGCGCGGAAGGCAGGTGCGAGGGGAAGGTAGAAGGGGAAGGGGAAGGTAATCACTTGGCGAGCAGAGAGGGGCATCGAATTGTTGGCCGAATATCAGCCGAGTAGGGCGCAATAGGTGCCAAGGGCGCAATAGGTGCCAGGCACGAATGGTACTGTCGGATTTCGCAATAGGTGCCAGGCACCTTCTTTTCTTCCCAGGCACCTTCTTTTCCTCTCGATAGCGAACGAATTCGGGAGATCTTCCACAAGCACAATTCGCTTTTCGGTGGAATTTATCAAACGACTCTTGTTCTGTGGGCGTTCCTCGGGCAAGTCTTGAGAGATGGAAAGGAAGCATCCTGCCAGTCGGCTGTTGGCAGAGCAATAGGTGCCAGGCACCTTCTTTTCTTTTCTCGGCCGAGTAGGGCGCAATAGGTGCCAGGCACGAATGGTACTATTTTTGCACAAAGACCAAGGAGGGAATTCAAGAATAGCCAAGGCGAGGGAAATAACGCGAGACCGATCACCAAGGTTGGCGAATAATTAACGAAATTCGCTTTCAGCCGCTAGACGACGTACACCCAAATCTGATTCCGACGGCACCATTCGTGCCAGGCACCTTCTTTTATTGGCTGGTCTGGGAGCGCAATAGGTGCCACGCAATAGGTGCCAGGCACCTTCTTTTCCTTATAGGTGCCAGGCACCTTCTTTTCTTCCTAAGTGGCTCCAAAGAAAACGTCGTTCCGTCGACAAGGAAAACTCGCTGGTTGTTGAACGAAGGAGCAGTTGAACTGATGATC
>JBBRJI010000129.1:0-11031 GCA_038219625.1 Pirellulales bacterium
CATTCGATAGTACTTGCAGTGAGGTCAACACGACCAAAAGAAAGTTGCATTTCCAAAAACGAAAATAGATTCTCGAAATGAGAACTTCTTGCTTTCACGCACCGCGCCGAGCAAGAATTTTGAACGAAATTGAATCAAAGCGTTTGGAATTGCAATTTTTGTTCGGAAGTTTGCCAACCAATTGCCCTTCAGTTACGAAGAACTTCAATGTGTTTTCGGACTTTTTGGAATTAAGCTCAGGTTTGCGAACCATTGGAACGGTGTTAGCACTCTGTGGCTTTCGAAACACGAAGTAACAATCAATAATTTCCAGTTAATTGCTATCAAAAATCAAGGAAGAACCAAATTATGCTAGTATTAAGTCGAAAAGAAGGCGAACGGATTTCCATCGGTGACAACATTACTTTGATCGTTTCCAAAGTGAGCGGTAACAGAGTTACTATAGGAATTGAAGCACCGAGGGACGTGAAAGTCGTTCGAGGCGAATTGCAGCTTCAAGCCGTAACCGAGATTGAACTGGAATCGATTCCTTCGCTATCGGAATCTCGTCCCCGGACAACACTACGCGATTTCGCCGCGTCCGTTCTGCCACTTCAGCGTCAAGTCGGCTGAGTTTTCGATTTTGAATGTTCCAAATTCGAGGCAGAAAACCTGAGCATGAATAAATCCTACTTCCTTCCGCTTGATGTGTCAGCTAGATTCGTTTAAACTCGAAAAGGATCTAGCTACCATCATGCTGACTCGGTTTCTAACACGACTCGCTAAAAAGCGATGCCGCTCGTCGTCTCAAAAAAAAAACCGATCGCTCCAAATAGAACGATTGTCGTCACGTTTCCCGCTGACCGCCGAGGGACAGACTTTTTCGTTCAATCAATCCATAGACACCTCCGCAATCGGTGGGACTATCGCGGGGACAGTATTGTGGGGGGACGGCACGTCTAGTCCGGCAAACGTAAGCGCTTCTCCTGTGGCTGGTCCACTGTCGATTCGATTTGACTATTCGATGGACTCGGGCGGCTTCTTCGGAAGTCAGGAAAGGCGAAGTAGCCTCCAGTTCGCGGCGGATTCCATAATTCGAAAGTTTTCGGATCAATTGACAGCCATCCAACCCACCGGCACGGATCAATGGACCGCTAAGTTCTTGAATCCCGCGACCGGCGCCCAAGATACTCGGAATAATTTAGTCATTCCCGCGAATGAGATTTTGATCTTCGCCGGTGCCCGAGCGTTGAATGGAGGTGAACTTGGACGTGGCGAAAAAGGCGGTTTTACCGCATCTTCGACTAGCCAAGCGTTCATTGACGCCGTCAAAGCTCGAGGACAGCCGGGGGCAATACCGAGCCCGGCTACGGACTTTGGCCCGTGGGGTGGGACCGTGACTTTCTCTCCGACTGCAAACTGGCATTTTGGCCTGACTACGGACGGTTTGGACGCAAACGAATTTGACTTTGTCTCCGTCGCTACGCACGAATTACTGCATTCTCTTGGATTCGGGTTGGCCAACAGTTGGAACGCAAAGGTTTCCGGTGGTTTCACCGGCGCCAATTCCGTTGCCATTTCCGGCAAATCGCCCGTACCCTTAAGCGACGTGAGTCATTGGGCGGTTGGAACGACAAACAACGGTGAACTTGCATTGATGAACCCCGATACGCTGAATGGTCGTCGCAGACTGCCGACCCGTTTGGATTATGCTGGGATGCAAGATATTGGCTGGCAGTTCATTCCTCAAGTGGTCCAGGCAAATGCGTCGCACATCTATGGCGACAATGGTACTTTTGCGGCCTCGCTTCAGCTAACTGGCTCCGTAGTTGGCACTTTGTCCGTTCCCATCACGGCGGATATCACCAACGTTCCACCAAGCCTCGCGCCACAACAAAACCAAAATGCCGTACAAGGTCAGCCGATTACGCTTAGCAGAGTTGGCGTTTTTACCGATCCGGGATTTGGTGTGAATCAAGCGACCCCTCCTCGTTCCGAGACTTTTACCTATTCGATCAACTGGGGTGACGCTAGCCCTCTGGACACCGGTAACGCGACGATCGAGGCTTTAGGCTCCGCTGGAGTCGATACTCGCGGATCCTTTTCTGGCACACATACGTATGCTCAGATGGGCAACTTTACCGTTACGATGGTCGTCTCGGATGATGATGGGGGCACAAGTCAACAACAATTCACCGTCGTGGTTGGGCCCCCGCCTAGTCTCGAGCTCTCCATCGACCGAAACAGCATTGCAGAAGACGCTGGCGCAAACGCGGCTGTCGTTACCGTAAGACGCGTTGGCTTTGACACATCGGTACCCCTTTCGGTCGCGTTGGCGAGCAGCGACACCACGGAATTGCAACTGCCAGGTTCCGTTATTATCCCGGCTGGCCAAACAACTGCCACGGTATCCGCACAGGCGATCGACGACGCGCTCTTGGATGGCACTGTTCAAGTATTGATATCCGCAGCGGTTGGTTCGATCGCTTCCAACAACGTCACGGTCGACGTTTTGGACCGTGAAAAAATCCTTGTCTCGCTCAACCGAACGACCTTCGCGGAAAACGCCGGCTCGGGCGCAGCTACGCTTACGGTTTCCCGATCCAATACGGACATCAATGCCAGCATTACCGTACAGCTATCTAGCAATGACACAAGCGAAGCCAACTTGCCAACGTCGGTGCTTATTCCAGCCGGTTCAGCCAGCATCACCGTTGGCGTAGATGCCATTGATGATGCCTTATTCGATGGATCTCAAATTGTGATTCTGACCGCTACCTCCGCAGGCTACGAAGCTGGAACCGTTTCGTTGACCGTTACCGACTACCAACCCCTATCGCTTGTGCTACAGTCGAATGAGGTCAACGAAGAGGATCCGGTACTTCGCACCACCCAAGCGGAGGTCTCGATTCGCTCACCAGCCCCTGCCGGCGGCTTAAGCCTACAACTTACCGCCAGCGAACCGGACCAATTGACCATTCCTGCAACAGTTGTCATCCCCGCGGGCTCGTTGAGCGTCCCGTTTCCAGTCAGTGCCGTCGATGACTTTGCACCGCAAGGAAGACGTACGATTCGAATAACCGCAACCGGAAACGGAGCGATCGCAACTGCGGTGGATATTGTCATTACCGACAATGATCCGGCCTATTGGACCAATCCGGTCAACCCATTCGACGTCAACAACAATGGTGATGTGGATCCGCTCGATGTTCTCATTATCATCAATGAAATCAACCGCAATGGAACTCGGGCGCTTAATCCTAACTTGGACCGAGCTCTGCCGTTCGTAGACGTCAATCGCAACGGCAGTATCGATCCACTAGATGTACTAATGGTGATCAACGAGATCAATCGATAGGGGCTCGGTGGTACCACCAAGATGGGAGGCAGTCTCATTTTCGGCGCGTGCCACACGCTTGTTTTTGTGGCTGAGCTGTTTTTATAGCTGAGCGGGGCAATCTCTCTGGTTTGACAGGAATCCAACGAGCGAAGGGTCTCTCTCGTCTACTAGGGACCGTTCGGTCAATAACTGTCCGTTTTTCCCGTAGCGGAAGTCGCCAAGACTTTCGGAATGAGCGGGCGCCGAAACTCTTGGCGAGTTTCGCTACGACACTAATTGATCGATTGATGCTAATCTTTCTTTGACAGCGCATCATCTACCATTTCGTTAATGACCTGCGAAACACTCTTATCAAATGTATCGTGGGTCATGGATTGCTTATCGGCGATTGCCGTTATCCGTCGCTGAAACTCCCGCAAGCGATCTTCGTTGGTGTCGTCACGCATCGTGAGCCGCCCGGACTTCTGGTCCTTGGTGGCAACATTTTGCACAGCAAACTCCATGTCTTGAAGGGATAGTTTTCCTTCCGAAGCGGACCGCAACAATCGATCGCAGGCTGCTCGAAACTCCTCCTTCTCGACGTCGGTCAGGCTCGACGCTTGAGCTGCCTGAATCAATTGCTCCACAACTCCCCATTGCAAAACAGGGCTGTCTGTCAATCGCAACACTAAACGCGACAATTGACGCGTGGTTAACTCCTCGCGCTCCATTGCAACGGACAAGTCGTTGAGTCGCTCGACGATACTTTGCCGATCCGGCTTGCTCAGCGAGGATTGTTCCACCCAGGGAATGATCTGTTCCCTCACAGAATATGCGGCTCGACGTCCTTGGCTGCCAGACATCATGGCTGCCATCGCGATCATTCCAACGCTAAGGCAAATCGCACCAATCACCACTACGATCAAACAAGCTGGCCCAAGGGAAACATCCTTTTGTGGGCCACCCGAACCGCGAACATCCTTGGATTCATCTGCCATCAGTCTTTAAACTCGATCGAAAGAACTTCGAACTTGAGGTTGCCACGTGGAGCCTGAATCTCCACTTTGTCTCCGACCTTTTTCCCAACCAGCGCCATTCCGAATGGACTACTCGAGAGAATTCGACCGACCTCGTAATCTTCGTCGCCAGCGCCGACGAGAGTGTATTCCTCCTCGTCGCCCCATGGATCTTTGACCTTCACCGTGGCTCCGAATCCAACTCGATCCTTGGGCAACGTCGAAGTATCGATAATGTGTGCATTGCTAAGCTTGGTCTTTAATGCGTTGATCTTGGACTGCACCATCCCCTGATTTTCGCGTTGGGCGTGGTACTCAGCGTTTTCCTTGAGGTCCCCTTCGGCTCGCGCTTCGGCAATCTTTTCCGATATTCTGGGCATTTCGTCGTTTTCAAGACGCTCTACCTCAGCTTTGATTCGATTGTACCCGTCCCGGGTCATCGGTACGTAGTCGCTCATCGTGCTCTCCTGTGTCCTACAAACGCTAAAAAAAATTGCGACTTGTCTTCTCGAACGAAGAAAAGCCGCATTGTCTTGCAAATGGGACCGAGGGTCCCTCCCGTTATCTTTCTCCCGAGCACCAGATTGTCAAGTTCAATCGGCCGTCGCCTCATAGATAGGTAGATGCCGGTAATATACCTCCAGCGATAACAGATTCAGGGTTGTGACGTAAAGTCTACCGCCAAATCTCCCCCAAGCATCGGGAATTCGCCCATTTGGATCCCAAGATCCCACATAGTTTCCATCATTCTTTTGTGTCCGAATCAAGATGGGATACAGGCTGCCATACCACGCCTTCCAACGTTCCCCCCCCATATGAAACATAACTTGGGTTGCATAATACCAGTAATAGGTGTCGCGCTGTGGGTTCTGCGTTGTCCCTTCCGCCGGTAGTCTTTCCATCAACCAGTCCGTCCCGCGCTGCATATCCGGGTTGTCTCGTCGCCAACCAAGGTACAATCGCATCAACAGTCCAACGCTGGTCATGACAGGGGTCGGCAAGCGCCCGTGCCGCGTCGCTGGCAAGTCCGCTGCCTGCCAATTGTATCGGTACAGATACTTTTGCGTTTCGCTGGCCTGAGATCCCTCCAGCCATTTTGAAATGCCCCGGTAGGACTCTTTGGATACGTCCAACCCCGAGAGTTCTGCGCTCTTGAGCGCCATCATGCACCAACCCGTGACACTCGTATCGGAACCAATCTTGGGCTGGTACCGCCATCCACCACCCTGCGGGTCTTGACTCTGAACGAGAAAGTTGATCGCGCGTTGAGCATTTTGCTTAATTGTCTCGTCTTGGGTCATGCCATACGCCTCACAAAGGGCCAATGTTGCGATCGAATGACTATAAAGCCACGCATTTCCATCGGATTTCGGATCCGTTCGGACGTACAGGTCACCGTTGGGTCGCTGATTCTGAATCATCCAAGCCAACGCTCTTCCGCAGACGTTTTCGTACTTGAACTGCCGATGCGTATAACCTGCACCTTGAAACGATAACAACGCTAAAGCCGTCGCCGCCGTTTCACTTCGAATATCGACCTGATCACCAAAGTCCTCCAAGTGCCACGATCCGTCAGGCCGTTGGTATTTGGCCAGAAACGCAAGTCCGCTTTCAATTGCCAGCTCGGTCTGTGGTCCAAGCGGACCGAGCTCCGCTGCCGAATCCTCCTGGTCCCGATTGCGTTTCAATCGTTGCGAAAAAGCTGGCGAGGGAATGGGTACCGCCGAATTCGCTATCTTCGGGCCGCCTGTCTCCGGTCTTCGCAATCGATCGATCGTGATGTCCGCATCGCGGATCTCAGGCAAGATGAATTCCCGTTTTTTTGGATCAAGCCCCTTGCGAGGAGAATCCAGCAACGGAGCTGCCCAGGCGTCCCGACCTATGTCGATGGCCGGAGCCCCGAGGGAAGGACTTAGACTCATCTTTTCGCTCCCCTTCATGTCCGATTTGTTGCTGCTCGACGATCGCTTACCTACGTCCGTTTTCCCGATCTCGCTCTTCGTCGACATCGCTTGAACCACATCGCCATTGGAATCTGGCGCATGGCTGATTTCCAATTCAACCGACGGAACGGGCTGGCTTGCAGCGGGTGCCGTAAGCGATTCACCCACTTCGCGATCCGGACGCCGTCCGCCAGTCACATCCTTCATGGCCAAACGAGGATCCGCCAAAAAAAGGGTGTCCGAAAGCAAGGAGGTCGTGCCCTTACTCGGGCTGGACACCTGACCTAAATTGGCAGACGGCCCGCCAAGGCTTGGCTCAATCTTGGACACTCCATTCAAATTTGTCATGTCGACACTCTGGCGAGCCGACGCACGAGCGTCGTTGGAACGAGATCGCATGTCGGTGTTCCGCTCAGACAGGACTTCCGAATTGGACTTAGCAGAAGGAGTTCCTAACTGCGGCACCGGAACGTCGGCCACCATCGGCTTGTCCAACTCGGATGTCTGGCGTGAACCACGCTTCAACAGGCTAGGACGTTCAGGCAAATCGCTGGCCGTACGATTGAGTGCTTTTTCCAATTCGCGGTTCGTACTCTTTTCCTCTCGAGCCTTGGTGCTCTTTTGAACCCCTTGGCGTGTCCCTTGATTCGCGCGGCTTTCAATATCCAATTTGGCATTCGGCATTTCCGCTAGCGCGTTGCTATTCCGCGACGGAGTTTCAACGCGAGTCATGTCCGTAGTGGCCGCTTGCAATTCCTGTGAGGGGGTCGGCTGAGCAGATTTCAGACTGGGTACTTCAATCTCATTTTGCTGTTGGTCCAAGCTTTTGCTTGGATCTGGCCTATCCAGTTTTTCGGCTGTGGATGATAGGGTGGGTTGGCTTGGAGAGGCTTCTTTTCTCGGTTTGTTAAACGGCTTCTCCGTAAGCGTAGGCTTAATCTCGTCTTTGGCTACCTCGATATTCAACTTGGCCGATTCGTCAGGACGTTGTGACGGATCCAAAGTAGACTGGGCAACATTTTGTTCCGTTTTGACCGGCTTCAAATAGTCGGGCCGCGATTCGCTGTCGGTACTCGCTGGTTGAAAATACTGCGGGGTCAACGACTTGCTCGAGGCCTTAACAACCGTAGCTTTCTGCATTTCCGTTGGTGAATTGCTACTGAACAAAACCACATTGACGGCAAAGAGCACCAAGAACAAATGCGCCCCAACGCTAATCAAGAATCCAAGCTGAATCGATCTCTCGACAATCTCATTGGCAAGAACTCGCGTAATCATCGAGGTTGCAATCAATACGGTCGGGACCCCCAGAAGGTATAGCCATGCATTGTAAAGCGGATCAGGATCGTCAAACCGCAAGAGCCTCAATACCATCAACAAGACCATCAGCCCAAGCAGCAATAACGCTGCGTCCAGAACCCAAAGCCCGGTCCCGGATTTTTTTCTGTTCGCGACTCCGTTCAAGATCCCGCCTCCGATTCGGTCGAAATTTTGTAGGATGGCACCTTCAACTTGGTACACAGATCCATCACCGAAACGACCGCTTGAAAAGCGACGTTGCGATCGCCTCGAATAATGACCATTTGGTTAACGGGATTATCGGCAACCGCTCGCCGCAACGTGGATTCGACCTTATCGAGCGCCATCCGTTCGCCGAGAATCATGTATTGTCCGGCGGCGTCTACGTTCACGACCAATTCAGTCGGCTCTGCCGTCATGGGGACAGCGCTTGCTGCGGATGGCAGTTGGACAGGCAACTCTCGATCGTCCTGCGCAAATCGGGTCGCGACCAAGAAAAAGATGAGCAACAAAAACACCACATCGATGAGCGGCGTCATATTGAGCGAATCAAGAGCTTTGCCCTTGTTGATCTTAATTGTCATGTCGAATCCAATCACTAAGGATCGACAATCGCTCCGCACTCATCGTATCGGGCTCCCAAGGGTCAATACCGGCGATCGGAGCGGTCCATTTCTCAAGTATCTCAAGCGCCGCAATTTTTTGCGAGAGATTCCCTTGCGAGAGTAACTCCACAAGCGGCCGCGCTGACAGGTCTTTGTTTTTGGCCAGCCTATCCGCAATGAGCTTGCGATTGGCCGGCCTTCGATCGCGAAGCATGGCCATCAGTTCAACGATGTTTTTTGGTTCGATCGGCTTGTCATCGCGGAGCAAGCGTTGCGTTTTAGGGTTCGCAGAATCAAAATTCTCCGCCAACCATGCCTGCAATTTTTTGAGACCGCCAAAGCCTTCGTTGCTTGCCGCAACTTCTTGATCGACACCCAGGATTCGGAAAGCAGGGATCGCCCCGACTTGCCATTCCCTGGCGAGTGCAACCTCCTCGTCGATATCGACTTTCACCACCACCCACCGTTGAAAGATGGATTCAGCGATCGGCTGTTGAAGCTCCTTTTCCAGTTGCTTGCATGGCCCGCACCATTCGGCACCTAGTACGACCAAAATGGGTCGATCCAGCTTCTCCGCTTTTTCAATAGCTTCGTCGTAGTCATGAAGCAAGGGAACGACGACCGCGGATTTGTCGTCTTGCTGTGCAGCGTTCTTGATTTCGAGTTCACCGATCGTTTTGTTTTCTTGTGCAAGAAGACAATGCTGACATGACATCAAAGTAACGGCCAGCAAAGCAAAACATAGGCAGGGGATCATCCTGCCAAACGGAATCGAAAAAAGCTGCATTTTTTTATTGCCCGTCGCACGTATTAAAAAGCAAGTCCCAGCCCTATTGTACAAGAATCCGCCACAGAGGCATGCAGAAATGCCACATCGTCGCCAACCATCCGATTTTCCCGTAGCGGAAGTCGCCAAGACTTTCGGACTGAGCGGGCGCCGAAACTCTTGGCGAGTTTCGCTACGACACTGATTGATCGAATGATCCTTGGGGCACTTTTTCGATATCCACTGCCCGTTTCCGATATCAACGATGGAATAAAAAAAATCAGTCCGGTAGTGGCTGCACCTGGGAGCAACATACCCCATTGATTTGCTCAAAATAAAGTGGACGTGTGTAGAACTCCGGCGCGGTCCAGCCGGCCACGGAGGTAAACCATTCCGCCTCGTCGTTTGCCCTACGGCGGTTGCTGTTTAAAAACAGGACACTGCGGCTCCGAGGTCAGCCAACTATCCTTTTCGAGCGACGGCTGCAGTATTCCGTCAAGCGACGCAAGCCAAAGAACAATACAATGGCGCAGCCGCTGAAGCCCCCCGTGGCTGACGCCCCCGTGGCTGACGCTGCCAGCGTCAGAGCTAGCCAGTCTTCACTGGCCCTGCATGAGCGGGGATCCACTTCCAATCAATCCATTCCGCGATTCATACTCAAATCCCTTTTCAATGCGCCGAGAGGTCATGATGCACAAATTACAGTCGAATCAGCATTCTATGCTCAGAATGCTTACCGGGAAATTAATTGCCAACACCAAGGATTACCTAGTTGTCAGGCCATTGCAGAACCTTTTTCCAAGGAAGCGATACGAGCAAAAATTGCAACTCTTGCGATCTTTGCCGGACCACACGGTTGGCAATGACTTAGCCAGGATGCTGGATGAGAAGGGGCTAAAACTGATTCCAGGCTTTGAACGGCATGATTTGAATCACCTCATTCTTGGCTATGGCATGGAGCCAGAGGAAGAACTGTGTATGCAAGCATACTTGGTGGGCAATGGCTATTACAAACTCCACTGTTGCCTGTTTCTTAGTTCGGGTCTTTTGCTGCCTTGCCTGTGGAAAACACTTTTCGCTCATTACCAATTGGGAAAACGAAGTGAATCACTTTCTACGCTGTCGCTGGAAGAATGCATGACTGAAAGAACTGAATCCGTGATTCGCAAATATCGCGCTGCCCCCGTTAATGAAACCCTTCCAGAACAATCAATTGCCTACCTATTAAAACTATTTTGCCTCCTGGCTGCACTTGCAGCACTGACTGCACTGTTTGCATCGCCAGCAACAGCAGCAGCCGATCTCTACCTCGGCGGTGGTGCCAAAGCAGGCGAAATAACTGATCGAACTGCCATCGTTCTCGCTCGATTGACTTCGGTGCAGGGACAGAATGCAGAGGGCTTGATTCCTGGTCGCGAGGGACAAGCCCGTTTGCGATTCGGCACCGATGAGAGCTGGAAGGATGCCCGGACAACCCGATGGGAGTCCGCACTGGCGGAGGCAGACCATTCGATCCAGTTTCACTTGGCCGACCTGGAACCTGCGCAGCGACACTTCTACCAAGTCGAATTGCGCGAAAACGAAACTTCCGCTACGACAAGTTCCCAAACTCAATCCTTCGTCACGGCACCCGTTGCCGATTTGCGCGCTCCGGTGAAATTTCATCTAACCACTTGCCAAGATATTCATGGCGAGTCGACGTATCGCCCCATGGCCTTGCAACATCCCAACTTTTGCATTTCGGCAGGGGACACGGTTTACTACGACGGTCAAGGACTGGCTCGTGATGTTCCGCATGCTTGGCAGGCCTATCAGAAAATGTTTGGTCTACCCGCCATGAAGGATTACTACCAAGGGGGATAATCATGCGAATCTCAATGGCTTCTGGCACGAAGCACAGGAATTCCTCGATTGGGTTAAAGAAAAAGAGCTAAAGAACCTCACCATCATGTGCGGCGACCGACATCGGCAGTATCACTCCGTCGATCTGCGAAAGGAACGGGGCGTGCACGAGTTCAGTTGCGGTCCAACCAGTGACGACCACACTCAGGCCGTGCCAAAACTCTTTTAGGGTCTCGAACGACCTTACTCTGCCAGCCGCGGC
>JBBRJI010000130.1:0-10966 GCA_038219625.1 Pirellulales bacterium
CGCCACGTCCAAGTCATCAATCGATTGACGGTAAGCGATTCTGATCAGTATGAGCCGTGCTACGTTCGAGATGGCATCGCCATTGTTACCAAGGATGCTACTTTGAACGACGGTTGGACAATGTCCTAAGGCGATTGTCCCAGATTGGTTTTCGTCACCGAAATTAGCGGGAGAGCGAGGGGCAGAAGATTACTAGGCCAGGCCAACGTGTGGCACGCCCAAAGCGATTAGCGATGGGCGTGGGAAGCGTGGCAAATGACTCTAGCGATTCACCACGCCCTTCGTACCTCAGAGCGTGCCACACAGTTTATAGGTAGATTTCAAACTGCCCTCTCCTTATAAGCTAAATAGAACTATCTATTTGTTGTTGTTGTAAAGGGAGAGGTTTTTCTGTCAGCAAGTAGAATCAAAACAAAGAATAGACTAGGAAAACGTAGAACGAACGCGAGTGAACCAAATGTGGAAAAAGCGTTGCTGAGTAGAAGCAAAGCGTCAATACGGATGTTCGAAAAACAGGCAGTTGTGAACACGAAAAAGTTCGATGTTGGTAACCTGGATTATGAATAACGCGACTCACAAGGAAATCGACAACTTATCAACGCCAGAAAGGGCTAGAAAGATTGGAGCGGTCGCTTTCGACATGGATGGGTTGATGTTGAACACGGAAGATCTCTATGGTCAAGTTGGGAATCTCTTGATGGAGCGTCGAGGCAAGACGTACCGAGATGAGGTAAGGCGTCAAATGATCGGCTTGCCAGCCCCGCAGGCCTTTGGGGTGTTGATCCGCGAAGAAGGGCTGTCGGAGTCATGGCAAGACTTGCAAAGCGAAACCGATGACATCTTCGATACGATCTTGCCCACTCAGTTAGCCGTCATGCATGGTCTAAGCGATTTGATGGACTACTTGGACAAACTAGGCTTGCCCCGTTGTGTTGCAACAAGTTCTACGCAGAGATTCGCCAGGAAAGCTTTGGCGTTAGTAGGAATGCTTGAGCGTGTTGATTTCGTTATCACGGCGGAAGATGTTTCCAGAGGCAAACCCAATCCAGATATTTATTTGGCAGCAGCTAGCAGGATGTCAGTGCCAGTCGAGAACATGTTGGTTCTGGAAGACAGCCCAACGGGTACCCTAGCCGGGGTAATAGCCATGGCGTATGTCGTTTCCGTCCCAAACGAACACACCAAGCATGGCAACTTCGAAGGCTGCCAATGGATAGCCAATACGTTGCGAGACGAACGCATCTACGCGCTATTGAAGAATAGGCTAGGATGAGGTAAGGGGTTATGACCATCTTTTTCTAGAGAGATGGTAAATATCCCCCGAGTAAAACTCGGGGGCATTTGACCGGCCCAAGGTGATGGGGCATTTTTGGGTTGCGGCACTGGCTAGTTTACAGCGAGTTCGCCAGGCGCCTTGGTCTGGCGACGTCTTTCGTTTTCTCGCAAGTAGATTTTCCGCATGCGAATGACGTTTGGAGTTACCTCGACCAATTCGTCGTCCTCGATGTACTCCAAGGCCGCTTCCAAGAACAACTGGCGATGAGGCTTGAGGATGATATTTTCATCGCTGCCAGCAGCCCGAACGTTGGTGAGCTTCTTTTCCTTGGTTGGGTTAACAACCAAGTCATTATCCCGAGCGTTTTCACCGACGATCATGCCTTCGTAAACGTCGTCGCCAGGACCCACGAAGAGCTCAGCCCGATCTTGCAGGGCGAATAGGGTGTATGGAATGGCTTTTCCAGGCACCATCGAAACCAAGACGCCGTTTTGACGATGGGGCAGCTCGGCCTCAACAGGCTTGTAACCGGAAAAACGATGGTGGATGATGGCTGTGCCTTGCGTGGCATTGAGCATTTTAGTTCGCACGCCGATCAACCCTCGGGCTGGAATCGAGAATCTAAGCAGAGTGTACTCGCCGCGAGGGGTGAGTTCCTCCAGGATGCCGCGTCGATTGCCAACCATTTCCATGATTGGTCCCATTTTCTCGGTGGGAACTTCGATGTTCAACACTTCATACGGTTCTTGCAGTTCACCATCGATGTTCTTAAGAACCACTCGTGGCTTGCTAACGCTCATCTCGAATCCTTCGCGTCGCATGGTTTCGATTAAAATCGAAAGGTGAAGCACGCCACGCCCGCAAACGGCAAAGGCTTCGGTGCCTTCGACGGGTCGAACACGCAAAGCGACGTTTCGTTCGAGTTCTTTTTCCAAACGGGTCCGAAGTTGGCGAGTCGTAACGTATTTCCCATCTTTGCCAGCCAGAGGCGAGGTATTGATGCTAAAGATCATTTCCAACGTTGGTTCGTCCACACGCAATCGCGGTAGAGGACGTACTTCGCCACGATTGCAAATGGTGTCACCAATCTCAATGTTCTCGATACCGACTACAGCAACGATGTCACCGGCTGTTGCCTGTTCGATGTCGATGCGACCAAGTTTGTCGAACATCTGCAAGTTGGCGATTTGAGCAGGGGCGATTTTTCCTTCGTCCTTAGCCAAGTCGACCAATTGACCCTTTGTCATGGTACCGGACTGAATTCGACCGATCGCAATACGGCCAACATAATCGGACCAATCCAGATTGGTCACCAAGAGCTGCAGGGGTGCTTCCGGTTCCACTTCAGGTCCCGGGATTTTTTCGAGAAGCATATCCAAAAGTGGAGCCATGCTATCGCCATGCGAATGCCAATCGAGCGTGGCGTAACCGTTCCGGCCCGAAGCGAAAACCACGTCGAAGTGGTCCATGAAGTGTTCGCCACCCAGATCCACCAGCAACATTAATGCTTCTTCGACGACGGCATCGCATCGGGCATCGGGACGGTCGATTTTGTTGATGACCACGATTGGCTTGACGCCAGCCTCGAGAGCTTTGGAGAGCACGAACCGGGTTTGAGGCATAGGCCCCTCGGCAGCATCCATCAATACCAGTGCTCCGTCCGCCATGCGAACGACCCGTTCCACTTCTCCGCCGAAGTCCGCGTGACCAGGGGTGTCGATCAAGTTGATTTTGACCCCTTTGTACTCAATGGCAATATTCTTGGAGAGAATCGTGATACCGCGTTCTTTTTCCAAGTCGTTGCTATCTAAAATGCAAGTGCCTTGCAATTGCGATTCGCGATATTGACCGCTTTGTTTGAGCAAGCAGTCGACCATGGTAGTCTTGCCGTGGTCGACGTGAGCGATGATGACGATGTTTCGGATGTCGTTGCGACGCATTGGAATATTCAGTGGTAAAGGTGTTGCCGAGGTGAGAAAACACACGGCCGCGGTTTAGGTTTCGTCACTAGCTCGGAAGCTGCCTACGAGTGTTGGGGTGTAAGCACAAAGTTCATTCGGCTGGAAGTAGAGTGCCAATTCGCGAGTTGCGGATTCTTCACTGTCAGAGGCGTGGACCAAGTTCATTTGGCGCGAACTGGAGAAATCGCCGCGAATCGTTCCAGGTGCAGCTTTGAGACCGCTGGTCGCGCCCAGCATATCCCGAACCACACGAATTGCTTCGAGACCCTCAAGTGCCAAAGCGACAATTGGCGATGACGTGATGAACGCTTCCAGATTGGAATAAAATGGCTTGGTAACGTGTTCGGCGTAATGCTGTTTTGACAGAGCTGGTGAGACTCGCAGCATTTTCATGGCGATAATGTTCAGCCCTTTGTTTTCGAATCGGCCGATAATTTCGCCGATCAAACGACGTTCTACGCAATCTGGTTTGAGGAGTACAAGAGTCTTTTGCATGATTTACCTGGATGATGACACTTCGAATGGCTTGCTGCGCGACCCGCAACTTGCGTACGGCAATTCCTAGATGGTATTTCCGAAATGGTCCCAGGGTGGAGACTTGACAACAAGAACGCGACGGCCGACCGACAATCTCAAATTCTCGCGATTTTTGTTTTTTTGGCTAGATCAAAACCGTTAGTGTCGGAAAGAGCTGCCCCGCTCGAAACGCGGAATTGCCAGCAATTTGATTGACGGAGCGAGATGACGGAACGAAGGAGGACCCGTCCAAGACAGTGTGGTAGCAGAGAACGCGACAAGACTCGATTAGCGTGAATTAACGCACCGATACGGCGTGGGGGATCGTTGGATCGTTGGATCGTTGGAGCGTTGGAGCGTTGGAGCGTTGGAGTATGGGACTAATGGGAGTAAATAGGAGTAATAGGAGGACTGACGCGTGGGAAAATGGAAGTGATGAGATGGGGGAGTTATGTAGATGTGGAGCCCGGGCTCCCCCGCGATCTAGGGCAAAACTATGGGATTGCTGTTGCCCTGCCAATTCAGAATCGAAACAATCAACAGGTCCCGCGGTTCTTAATTGAGTTGTTTGAGTTTGAGGCAATGTTAATGACAATCAACAAATGGCATGTGCAACTAGCAACCTTCCTCTTTTTGATGGGTGCCCCTTCGCTCCTTGGCCAGGATTTTTTGAAGCAGCTCGAAGCCAAGTTGTTTCAAAAACAACAAGAGTCCAAGGGCAAAGAGCAATCACCCAACTCAAAACCGCCGGTAAATGAATCTGGCACAGTGAAGGAATCAAGCCAGGCACCTTTCGAATTTCCGAGCGTTCTCGAGCCTGAAGGGGTCCCAACCCCAGGGTTACTGAAGCCGACGACGGAAAGCGAATCGCTTGAATTACCGGCCCCAAAAGCCGAACCGAAAGCTCCGTCCGTCAAGCGATCGACTAAGCCAGCACCTACGCCTTCCGACAATTCTACCTCGAAAGCAAGTCGTCCCGTTCCCTCGCCATTCCCTCGAGCTTCAGCCAACACCACTACTCAAACCGTTCCCGGCGGCGGATTCCTGGGGCTGGAAGTGGAATCGATTCCCGGTGGCGGCTTTGGATTGACTGTGGTGCAAGTTACGCCGGATTCCCCAGCTTGGAAGGCAGGGTTTCGAAACGGAGACAAGATCATTGGCGTTTCTGGACAAGCAGTCTCCACCACGGACGCGTTCGCAGAGCAGTTGTCGCGATTCGCTCCGGGAGTTCCGGTCAAGTTTTTAGTGGACCGCCGAGGGAAAACCGCCAACCTCGTTGCCGTCCTTCAGGATCGGGCCATTGCTGGACAGATTCATGGGATGCGTCCTGGCACGGCACTCGAATTGGAACCGGGCCTTAGACCAGCCGAAGGAAGCCGATTGGGGCAAGCGTATTTCGGCGTCAACGTTAGCGATATGTCAGATGCGTATCGACGTCAATTCGGCATTCCAGCGTATCGTGGTGCTTCGGTAACCGAAGTGGTCCCGAACTCGCCAGCGCATTCCGCTGGTCTCAAGCCGGGTGACTGCATTGTGGAAATCGAAGGTGCGACGGTCCAGTCCGCGGAAACGGTTTTCGAGACGATCCTTCGTTCGAAACCAGGCCAAGTCATATCGTTCTCATTCTATCGAGGTCGTCTGTTGAACAGCGCCAGCGTACCGCTAGCTTCGGATATGGAAACTTCCGGCCGAACCCCATCGAACATCGCACCGGAGATGCTTACACCCGAGTACGTCGCCAGTTTGCAAGGGGAACTGGAGCGCGTTCATTCCGAGTTATCCGAAACCAAAGCTCGTCTGCAACAACTCGAAGCTCGCTTGCAGCGCATGGAAAACAATCGCTAGGGTGGCATGGCGGTCGCCGCCGTGATTGGACGGGCATTCGTAGCTGAGGCTCGTGAAAATTCAGAAAGGCACTGAATTCTCACGAGCTTCCACTAGGTTATACTAGGATCCGCAATGACTCCTTCCTTCCTTCCGTCCATTGATTGACCTACTCCTATGCACTTAAAAATTAAAACATTCCCTGTTTGCCTGATCCCCTTGATGACTTTTGCGATCATCGGATCGACATCCGCTTTGGCATTTCCGGATGAAAACTACGCGGAAAATCCTGGTACTTTAGGCAACGGTAACTTCGTCATCGGACCAGACTATTCGATCGATCCTGATCTCACAGACCGTGGAAATCCCAAAGGAAAAATCTTCCAGTTCAGCATGCCGTTGGCAGACAGCAAAATCTTTCGCGGAGACGATGCCACGCTTGAACCCAAGAAGACCGTTCGCAAGGAGCGAAAGATTTCCGTCTACATCCCTGCCGCGTACAAAGATGGCACGCAGGCGCCGATTTTAGTCATGCATGACGGACCGAGTAACCTCAATCTAGCACGCAGTAACTTCAATCTTGTAGGCAACGCCCTGGACAATTTGACCATAGCAACCAACGTGGATCGCAAGTTGCCTGCGTTCATCGCAATCGCTGTTGAAAACGGTGGTGATGACAGCAAAGGAAGCCAACGCGGTCTGGAATACGATACGATGTCCGATCGTCTGGCCCGATTCATCAACGACGAAGTGTTGCCGGCGGTCTTGAGCAATTCGGAGATCAAGGCTGCGTACCCGAAGATTGCGTTCACCTCGAATCCGTGGGGCAAGGCAGCTATGGGTTGCAGTTCCGGTGGTGCAGCCGCCCTCACCATGGGCTGGTTTCGCCCGGACCTCTTTCGGAGATTGATTACTTACTCGGGGACCTTTGTCGATCAACAAGACGATGATGCGCCAGAGGAAGCGAAGTATCCCCTCGGTGCATGGGAATACCATTCCAGCATGAAACTGATTGAAACCAGTGAGAAGAAACCACTGCGTATCTTCACCCACGTTTCGGAGAACGACAACCGGGCCAAGGATCCCGAAGAAACGTATCACAATTGGGTGATGGCCAACGAACGCACTGCAGCGGCACTCAAGGCCAAAGGCTACGACTACCGTTACGTGTTCAGCAAGGCGACCAAGCACTGCGACCAAAAAGTATTCCAGCAAACACTAGCGGACACGCTTGTTTGGACATGGCGAGGCTACCATGCAAAGTGAGCCATGTGGCTGGCAAGATCCAATTTAACTGAGCTGAAGGTTCTCTCGCAATTGCTGGCAAAATTGATCAAGTCACCGGCCACCTCGAGGACGGATGGTGTGACACCTTTGTTTTGGAACGAGACTTTTGACTGACCGATTCCCATGACCATGTCGTTCGGGACGATATTGGTTAAACTAGAATCCGACGTTCGGCACTACAATGCCGGAATCTTTCCTTCCAACCACACCCATCCTATTCACCAAGGCGACTTTACTATGCAATTTTGCTTTTTGCGAACCCACGTCGCGACCGCACTTCTCATGGCGACTGCCATCTTAATTCCAAGCATCGTGATAGGCCAAGAGCCGGTCAAGAAGCCGGCACCATTGAAAATCCTTTTGGTCGCCGGCGGTTGCTGTCACGACTACGCGACGCAAACCAAGTTGCTCAAGGAAGGGATCGAAAAGCGAATCAATGCTTCGGTCACCGTCGTCTACAATGATGACAAGACGACCAAAGCGACATTTGAGATTTACAAGTCCGACGACTGGGCCAAGGGCTATGACGTCGTTATTCATGACGAATGTTCCGCAGATGTCACCGAACAGCCTTACGTCAGTCGAATTCTCAAGGCGCATCAAGCCGGAACGCCAGCCGTAAATCTGCATTGTGCTATGCATAGTTACCGTTGGGGCGACTTCCGAAGTCCAGTCGATCGGGGTGCGGACAACGCAGGATGGTACGAGATGATTGGAGTGCAATCGACCGCGCACGGCCCGAAATTGCCAATTGATGTTGTTTATAGCAATTCCGAGCACGCCATCACCAAAGGGTTTGCAGATTGGACAACGATCGATGAAGAGCTTTACAACAATGTGCGTGTCTATGAGGGGACAACGGCTCTTATTACGGGCAACCAAATGACGCCTCCAAACAAGAACGAACTCGGTAAAGACCCAAACGCGAAAGCCAAGAAAGTCTCCTCCGTAGTTGCGTGGACAAATGAGTATGGACCCAACAAGACCAAGATCTTTAGTACGTCGCTTGGACATCAAAACGACACAGTCGGGGATGCACGCTACCTTGATCTAGTTGTTCGAGGAGTGTTATGGGCCAGCGGCAACTTAACTGCTGGCAGCATCCGAGCCGACGCTAGCAGCGTCGGCCACGGCAATGCGTTCATCCACTACCACGCGTAGGACCAGTTCCATTACAATGCTCGATGAAAAGCCTGGATTTCTTCGCTCCCAACCACTTGAACCGATCCATGTCCTCTCCTATTTCGCTCGGTCTTGATTTCGGAACCGAATCCGTTCGCGCGATCCTGGTCGATGCGGCTGGAAAGCAACGTGGTATTGCAACCAGCGACTATGCTCATGGGCAAATCACCGAGCGGCTCCCTGGTTTGACACAGCCCCTGCCGCCGCGATACGCGTTGCAATCGCCTAGCGACTGGCTCGATTCTGCTTCCAAAGCAACTCGCGCCGCAATCATTAAGGCAGGAATTGCAGGGGACGCGATCGTCGGTATCGGGGTGGATTTTACAAGTTGCACCATGTTGCCCACGACCCGCGATGGCACTCCACTTTGCGAGTTAGATTCCTTTAGGCACATTCCACATGCATGGCCAAAACTCTGGAAGCATCACGGAGCGATGGAACAAACCGAGCGGCTCAACAGGATCGCGAAACAGCGCAACGAATCTTTTTTGAGACGGTACGGTGGCACGATCGGATTGGAATGGTTTTTTCCAAAAATGCTCGAAACCATAGAATGCGCGCCGCAAGTCGCGGCTGCAGCAGAAGTTTGGTTGGAAGCCGGAGACTGGTTCGTATGGCGACTCGTCGGTGGCCCGGCAGAAACGTTAACGCGATCCACGTGCCAAGCCGGTTATAAAGCCATGTGGTCCGTAACCGACGGCTATCCCTCACGTGACTACTTTCACGCCGTACATCCCGAACTTGCCCGGGCAGCGACTGAATGCCTGCCAGGTATCATGCGTTCGCCAGGCGAGCGCGCAGGCGAGCTTTCTCGCGAAATGGGAGCACGACTTGGACTTCGCGCTGGAACACCCGTCTCTACCGCGATTATCGATGCTCACTCCGCAGTCCCAGGCGTCGGTGCAGCCGAACCCGGCACCTTGGTTATGGTGCTTGGTACCAGTAGTTGTCACATGCTCAATTCAAAAGTATTTTCCGAAGTCCCCGGGGTTGCAGGCATTGTCGACGGTGGCATTCTGCCAGGCATGTTCGGTTACGAAACCGGACAAGCCGCGGTCGGAGACGCGTTCGCTTGGCTGCGAAGGTTGCTTGGGTTAGCATCCTTTGAGTCGATTGCCGTCGCTGCACGGCAGTTGCCCCCAGGAGCGGAGGGAGTGCAGTGTTTGGACTGGATGAACGGTTGTCGAACGCCGCTCATGGATGGTGCGCTTCGAGGGGCATTCACGGGTCTAGGCCTCGAGCATGGACCGCAGCATTTGTATTTGGCGCTGATGGAAGCATCTGCGTTTGGACTTCGCTGGATTGTCGAACTGCTTCGCGATGGCGGCGTAAAAATCGATCGCTTGGTCGCCACCGGTGGACTGCCCCATCACAACCGCGCAATAGTGGAAGTGTACGCCGATGTGCTCGGCCTCGACATCGAGATCCATCCCTCCGCCCAAGGCCCAGCCATCGGTGCGGCCGTGTTAGGCATGATCGCTGCCGGACCGGAAGCGAGCGGATTTCAAACCGTCATCGAAGCTGCCACCGCCATGGCGAGCGTCAGTCACGGCAAGCAAGATATCGTCCACCCACGTCTGGACCGTACACAACGCTACCATTCCCTCTACAAAAACTATCGGCGCCTAGCCGCGATCACCGCCAACACATCCTCAACCGAAGAATAAGCAATTTACCACATGAGCTCGAATCCAAGCCAGTCAGCCGTAACCCTAGTCGCATCAGGCGATCTTCGCGATTCCGCCAACCGTGTCTGCTGGGAAGCGCAGCAACAGATGGAACAACAACTCACCGCTGCTATCGCCACTTTCGGCTATCAAGTCATCCGCGGCCATGGTTTCGATTCGGCGCGCGGACACGGATTCATCCGGTCGCAACGACAAGGAATCGAAGTCTTCAAAACCATCGACCCCAACGCACCGCTCATCGTGGCGGAAGCCGTTTGGCAATACTCGCATCATGTGCTGGCCGGGCTGATGACGCATAAGGGCCCCATCCTCACCGTCGCGAATTGGTCGGGACAATGGCCAGGCCTTGTCGGGTTGCTCAATCTCAATGGCTCCTTGACCAAGGCAGGCGTAAAATACAGTTCACTCTGGAGTGAAACCTTCACCGATGCACCCTTTATCAACAAGCTCAAAACGTGGCTTGAAACCGGCACCGTAACCCATGACACTTCGCATGCCAAACCGCTTGACCCCAGTCGTTGCGATCCGAAAGCACTCTCCGTTGGCCAACAAGTCGCTGCCACGTTGCGACGCGACAAAGCAATCTTAGGTGTCTTCGACGAAGGTTGCATGGGAATGTTCAATGCCATTATCCCCGATGCGTTGCTCAATCCCCTTGGTGTGTTCAAAGAACGACTGAGCCAATCGGCCCTCTATTTTGAAACCCGCCAGATCAGCGACACCGAAGCACAAGGCATTCGCCATTGGCTCGATCAGCGCGGCATGATATTTCACACCGGCCCCGATCACGCAACGGACTTGACCGACGCTCAGATCCTCGACCAGTGCCGCATGTACATCGCTGCACTTCGCATCGCCGATGACTTTGGTTGCGACGCCATCGGCATTCAATACCAACAAGGGCTAAAAGACTTGTTACCTGCCAGCGATCTCGTGGAGGGGATGCTCAACGACTCGGTTCGTCCACCTGTCATGTCGCGCGACGGCTTGCGAGAGTTGTTCCCAAAACGCCCGCTGACGCATTTCAACGAAGTCGACGAGTGCGCCGGCTTGGACGGATTGCTTACCGATCGCATCCATCGGGCGCTTGGACAACCTGTCGAGAACACGTTGCACGATCTGCGATGGTCCGATCGAGATGCTTCAGGCACGGTGGACGATGAAGTCTGGGTGTTGGAGATCAGCGGCGCGGTGCCGGCCTCTCACTTCGAAAAGGGCTGGGCAGGAGCCGA
>JBBRJI010000131.1:0-10919 GCA_038219625.1 Pirellulales bacterium
AGTATCACTGGTTACCGCTCGAAGCCTACCAGTCATTTGAGAAACTGGACGAGATTCTAAGCAACACACTTGCGAAGGTCGGCAAAACACTCCGAATCCACTTCACATAATTATATTCGGTTATTTATGCATTGGTGCTTAGTACCCCAAAACGCATCCGTCGGGGGCAAGCCCCGAACGGATGGGCTAGCGCTATTGTCTAACTCTTAAGTTGTTCGGAACAAAAAAGACTCGATATAAATCATAAAGAAATATCGAAATTGCTATTTGTCGCGCAGCCCAGGCAGAGCCTGCAAGTCAGTGGGTTCCAAGGCAGAGCCGCAGAGCCCTGGAACTAGTCGGTGGCGATCGGCGAGAAGTGTCCTATTTCAGCCGTATATCTTGTTGCGATTTGTTGGGGGATTTGGTCAAATCCAAAGCGAGATCGTCGGTCACATTACAGAAAGAGACTTTAGTTATGATTCGCACACTCGCCATTGGTTTTCTTCTTTCGCCATTCTACGCCGAACTCTCGGTAGCTCAAACACCGGAGGCATCGACCCCGAAGAGCGAAATGATCTTCGACGCGACCGCTGACGCCACGAAGCAGATCGGCGCCGCTTTGGAGAAGTCTCGAAAAGAAAACAAGCGGGTTCTGATTTTTTTGGGAAGCAATGATTCCCTATCATGCCTGGCACTCCACAAGTCGCTGATCGGCAATCGGGAAATCGCTAAGACGCTCCAGTATGAATATGATGTCGTTCGTATCGATGTCAGCGAATTGAGCAAGAAGCCGGAACTAGCCAGTCTGTTCGGAGTAAATGTATCCGTCGAAAAGCTCCCATTCCTCACTGTCCTGTATGCCGCTGGAACGACCATTGTAAGCGAAGCAGGCAAGGCATTCGTGACGGAGCAAGATTCGAAACCTGAAGTTAATCAGAAGGAGCTTCTGGACTTTCTTGTAAAGCATCGCGCCAATCCGATGGATGCAAACGAGATTCTTCAAAAAGCAATTGCGCAAGGAACAACGGACAAGAAAATCGTTTTTCTGCATTTCGGTGCTCCATGGTGCGGTTGGTGCCACAGAATGGAGGACTGGATGGCAGAGCCGCCAGTCGCTGCCATCTTAGGAAAAGCATTTGTCGATCTCAAGGTTGACACAGATCGAATGCTTGGCGGACAAGAGTTATTGAAAAAGTACTGCGAGAAACAAGGTGGAATTCCTTGGTTTGCATTGGTGTCGCCTGAGGACGGTACGGTTGTTACGACAAGTGATGGACCGAAAGGGAACATCGGCTTCCCAGCCACTGACGACGAGATCGCCTACTTCGTTACAATGCTGGAAACGACCAAACGACTCTCGCCAGAGGATATCAATTCATTAAGTGAATCTCTGGTCGCGAATCGCAAGGCTCGCGAGAGCAAAACGCGCAGACAATAGATCCGTTTCTTGCAAGGGTGACTTGGTCTCAAGCCGAGACTCGCTTGGACTGGTTTCGGCGTTAGCATAGGCTCTCCGTCGGTTTTAAACGCGTAAAGCCGCGGCATGCAAATGCCCCCGAGTTTACTCGGGGGATCTTTACCATAACTCTAGAGCAAAAAATCAAAACCCACGGCGTAAAGCGGTCAGGTCCCTGTTGCTGTTTCTGGCTTGGTCTTAACGGGTTAGAACTGGACTCGCGTTTCTTTTCATCACAGATGCGTCTTGTAGTATATCATCTAGCGATGTACAACCACTTCATCGACTAGACTAGGCTCGTTCTGGGGAAGTGCTAAGTTCACGATTGTGGTTTGCGAAAACTGCGGGGAGACAACGTTTTTTGTCCCAGCAGAATCACGAGCGAAACTAAAATCTAGCAGCAAGTGGCGGAAAATGTAGGCAAGCCAGGGATCATTTGGTTTTCTCACCAGCGTTTTGAGTTACGAACACTTTGTTATCGCCGGTTTGTTCCTCGTTGTCGGCTTCGTCGGTTGCGGCGGCTTTCAGTATTCCATCGACCGGGATTGGTAGTTCGATGAGCCAGTCCACCACGCCTGCTCTGCTAGACACGAACTTGGCTTGTAAGCCGTTGACCATAGTCTTAACAATCTTGCCGTTATCGTGAGAAACGCCGCAGACGATAAGCTTTTCATCCACCTCCCTGACGGACGTAATCATTGTCGCGGGCGGGATGTCATCCTTTGGGTCGAGCAGTTTGGGCCAAGGGACTTCGGTAATTTCGGCGACGCGCGATTCGTCGCTCGTTAAGTTAGGTTCTTCTCGGTACTTGTTCCCGTCGCTGATCAGATCTTTGGCTGCTGTGCTGACAACTTTGGCGTGCCGCCCGATACCGAAGTAATCGTGGATGAAAATTGGCACACCGCCCGTGATCGGCGGAACGCGGGTGCCAACGCCGCGATTGATCAGTGGCCATCGATCTCGATACTGCTCCGGACGATTGACTACCACGTTTCGAAAGTGAGTTTCGGCATCGCCGTGGATATTCACGTCACTGATCTGAACGAGCGGTGTCGTTCGATTGCCGTGGCCGGTCGCAAACGTCAGCCCATCAACTGAGATCCGGCCGGTCTGAGCGCTAGCGTCGTCCATGCCTCGATTGAATGGTTCTGCATCAACGGACGAGATATTCAGGTTGACGTACTCATGGTTATCGAAGGCAGGCCGATAGATTCCATAGGCCGCTTTATGAATTCGCAGGTTTTCAATCCGCATGGAGGGACTGTGCGGGCGGAACGCATAATGCGAGCCCCAAATGAAAAGGTTTCGGATCATGTGTGGATGCCGCGAGTCTGGACCAGTCCAGTCGATACTTTTGATTGTCTCCAACATCTTTTGACCATCGATAGGACTGTCAGGCTGGCTATTGCCGTTGGCTGCGACAACCATTCCGTAAAAGCCTTCCGCATGTGCTTCGTTGTCTTCAAATCGCCATACGGGAATCGTTCGTACATCAACGATCCGTTGACTCCCATCGGGCTGCCGAATCGGAAGGTTTGTATCAAAGTCACGTCGCTTCTGCATGTCGTAGCGAAAACCATACTCGTCGTTTTCCGTCGTGACATTTCGCGTGAACGTGTTGAGCCCGTTCGCCCACCAGAACCCGGCCCCTTCATTCGGATCGAACGGCAGAGCCTGCAGCGGAAGCCGCGGTCCTTGATACGCTTGCACGGCGAGATTGCGATCCAGTAGGTTGTAGACCTCGGTCCCATCCTCCAGGAAATAGCCGTGGCCAACGCTCTTGTAGCCAACGCAGTCTCGCACCAGAACGTAATGCGTACCGTGAATCGTGATCCATCGGTTGTGCGAATCGACGATCGACACGCCCTGCACACTGCTTCCTCGCATCGTATCGCCGACAAGATGAAAGTGGATGGGGTAACGTCCAAGCACCCCTTCCTTGCCTAGATGGGCAAAGCGAGCATGGCTAATACCCCCTTTGCTAAAGCGATGGAAAACGGTGTGGCCGCGGACACCGCTTGGGTCAGCGCTTTCGATGATGACGTTGCGGGACAGATTAGCGACTTCGCCTCGGAAGTCACCATTTCCTGAATGCGCGAATTTCAATGGTTGGTCGAGCGTCAGTGTAGTTTCGTCGATGGCGGTGATCGTGCGTTGTTCGGTTTGGGCCTCCTTGGCTCGCCGTGAGCCTTGCCGGAATCCGGCCCCGCTCCCCGCGCGACTTGTCGCCGTAACAATAACCTCATCACCCACGCGCCAGCCGGTAACTCTTTCTGACAAGGTTACCCTGTTAGCTCCGACCGCAGCGTCCGCTCCCAGCTTCACCCAAGAGCACGACAGCGGGCTGCCATGGAGCTCCATTCGTCCTGAGCAGCAAGCGATGGCTGGTGCGTCTTTCGCGTTCATCTCCTCAAAAAAATGAAGTCGAATACGTGCGGTGAACTCTGCGGGGATGGGTCGCTCGGGCGTACCGACGATGAGCGAGGGCCAATGCTCGCTCGAAGTTGTCGGTCCCTCCATGGTGCCTTCGAATTCACAGGCAAAGCCATGCTCCGAACATTCGTCCGTATGCTGAATGGTGAGGATGCCGACGTTTAATTCCGTATCGCGATCACGGGCAAAGTCGAGGGTGCCGACAATTTGCAGTAGTCGCAGGACCTCTTGTTGTTTCGCGTCGTATTCGACCTTGGTGCCGCGACTGACGAGGACACGATCACTTTGTCCCGGCACACGTGCCGGCTTCCACGTATCGGCGTCGGACCACTTTCCGCTCCGAACCGATTGAACGGAAAATGAGACATGTTCGTCATGATCTGTCTGCCCCACGGCGGGCGAAACAGTCAAGAGCGAGGCCACGCAGCATGCCGCGGAGGCAATGGAGCAAATGAAGTTACAAACCATAATGAACTCGCGTGGCGGGATGGATGACCGGATGGTAAGGCGTGTGGCAGTTTCATGTATACCAAAAGATGAGCCGCAATGCGCTCGATCTCTGGATTCATAATTCCGTTTGTGTCGTTGGGGAAATGTATTAGAATGTGTCTTCTGAGTATTTGAAATCGCCCTTCAGAACCAACAAAACATGAGCATGAGAAACGTTTCCGGCGCGCAATTGTTTCGTGCCCTTTGCTTTGTAACCTGCTTTATTCTTGCCTCGGTGACTGCGGTTACGGATGTTTGTGGCCAGAATGCCGCTACGACCAACCCGGCAACTCGCACCGTTTTGGTCCCCCCATTCGAAAACAACTCGAAAGTTCATCAAAAAATCGCCTACGACGTGGGGTCGAGGACTGGGAGCGAGGGTAAGCGTTCTTTCATGATTGATCGACTCACCGAGGCGCCCCGTTCGATGTTGGAAAACTCGCTGGGGAACATTGGCGGAATCACAGTCGTTGAACGAAAGCGAGTCGATTCCATGCTCGTCGAAACCGAGTTTGGTGCGATGAGCGGTTTGGTCGATTCCGAAAAAGCTGTCAAGCTAGGGAAATTGCTCGGCGCTAACTTAATCGTAATGGGCACGATCGACGACATTCGCGAAGACACTCGCGATTTTAAGGGGTATGGAGTCAAAACCGAGACAAAGAACGTTATCTGCACCATGAGAGTTCGCCTAGTAGATATTGCGAGCGGTGTGCAAGTGTTTACCAAAGAATTCAAGGGAACGAAAACATACACCAAGTCAACCTACGGAGGGAGCGACAGCAACGATCGAAGTTTTGCGGCTGTAGAGGAAACGCTCAAGCAAGTCAGCAACGACCCAGAATTTAAGGCGGCACTTGCCGGAAAGAACCCGGGATCGCCTGCAAAAACGGAAGGCATGGTTGAGATTGAATTCGCACCAAAGCCTGATAACTGCGATATCGAAATCGACGGCAAGTATGTAGGTGGATCCCCTCTTAAACGTTTGCTGCCCATTGGCAAGGATGTCAAAGTTCGGATCACCAAGAACGGTCACAAAGATTGGGAAGGTGTGATCGTCCCAGAAGCGGGATTGAAAATCACTCGCGAATTAGGCGTGATTCCCTAGGGCTCAATGAAATGGTGCTCGTGCTCGTTGGACTGGTGATCAGCGAGAAATGTCAAAAAAGATGATACTTTTGGAGCTTAGAGGCATGTACCTAAAATCGCGTTTAATTGCAACATTGTTGTGCGTCACCGTTGCGATGGGCGAAGGGTCTTTTGCTTTCGCATTACAAGCACCTGAGACTTCAACGGATGCAGCGTTCAAGCCGCAGTCGCTCACAAAACTGGCGGTGATCGTTGCCAACTCAAACGACGGTTCGCGTTCCGGTTCCGGCTTGGGTGGCAGGTCGAATGAGCAGGGATCACAACCCAATCGCCAGCGGCTTGTTGAGGACGTTTTCGTTCAATCGCTCTTGGAGTTAGGGCATGTCGTCGTTGCGAGATCCGATTTGAAGGCTGTTCTGAAGGAGCAATCACTCGGTCAGTCGGGGCTTACCGACAGCAACACGGTCGCGGTAGGCAAGTTGCTCAACGTGCCAGCCGTACTAGTAGTTAAAATCACTGAATATGCTTCCGAAACGCAGCGGGCAGCACGGCGAAATGCTCCATCCACCTCGGGACAAGTCACCATCAGTGCGCGGCTGGTCAGCGTGGAAACAGGGACTGTCTGGTGGCAAGGCAAACATACAATAAAGGAAGCAATCGATACTACCTCGCATCTTCAGTTCATCCTCGAAAAGGTTGCTGACAAGTTAGCAAAAGCATTTCCTGCAAAACAGCCCGATAAGCCAAAGGCCTTCGAACCGGGAGAGATCAAGAAATTGGCTCTCATTATGGAGTCAAACGCACGACCAGGTAGTCTTCGCCAGCAAGGATCGTCAGACCAACTGCAGGAGGTTGAAGACAAATTGAGTATCATGCTTGGCAACAAAGGCTACACGCTTGTCTCGAGAACCGACTTGCAAACGGTGATGAAGGAAAAACAATTCCAAGCCTCTGGGCTGACGGAAGAAAACGTTACTTCCTTTGGAAAGCTCCTAAATGTGCCGGCTGTATTGGTCGTACGTATCACAGACTCAGGACCACCCTCGGGGCAACGCAATACTCAGGGTGTCATCATCGCCGCTATTGGCGCGAGGTTAGTGAGCGTTGAGACAGGTGAAGTACTATGGTGTCGAACCGATATCGAAGCCAAGCAATCCGCCAGCAAACTGGATCAATCTCAAGTTTTGACCCAAGTCACAAAAAAAGTTGGGGACCTATTTCCAAGCCGCAAATGACGACTAACGTCACGATCTATTCTAGAGGAAAGGTAAATATCCCCCGAGGTAAACTCGAGGTAAACTCGGGGGCATTTCCTGTGGTAGGGTACCCTCTGGAACGGCTCCCGAGTGAGAGCAGACCGCTGAGGCGATCGAGCAAGCCTTGAACAGATTTTGAACATGAGTTTCCCCACGCAGAAACCCTAGCAGGAACGCAGCCGTAAACGAATCGCCGGCACCGACGGTGTCTCGGACTGTGGTAGGAATTCCAGCCTGCTCTACGTTTCCCTTTGGAGTCACCAGCACAGCTCCTTCGGCTCCACGTGTCATGACGACTAGGTCGAGATGTTGCGAGTCGAGCAACTGCTTGAGCAAGACGTTGGGTTGAGCTGTCGATGCAAGGCCACACGCGGCGCACACCTCCATCAGCTCGTCGTCGCTTAGCTTCAGGATACTGGCTAGCTGAATGGACTCGCGAATCATCTGGCTGTCGAAGTATGGCGGACGAAGATTGATGTCCATAACCCTAGGAATGCCCGCTTGACGTGCAGATTCCACGCACCGACGAATGGTGCTCCGCGCTACTTCCGAACGTTGACCAAGCGTCCCAAAGTAAATGGCGTCCGCGGCTGCGACTCGCGATTCTAACTCGTTGTTCCAAGCAATCTGATCCCAAGCCGAGTCTTCGTGAATCGTGAACGTCGGCTTGCCAGCATCATCGAGCGCAACACCCACCGTGCCAGTGCGTGCGCCGGGAATGACTTGCAGCAGGCCAACGTCAATGCCATATCCTCGGAGAATGTTCTTGGCTTCGTTACCATGCCAGTCCTCTCCGACCGCGCTGACCATGGACACATCTGCCCCGAGGATCGCAGCATGACAGGCGAAGTTGGCGGGCGCTCCCCCGAATCGCTCGCCATCTGGGAAAAGATCCCAAAGCACTTCGCCCAACGAGATGATTTTCGGCCGTTTGATTCCACTTTCCAAAATCGCATTCCGTTCCGTCCAAAGGGTTTCATTTCCGTGCACGCCTCAGTCTTTGTAACCCGCGATTGCGATGCCCAGCTCGCCGGCGACGGCAATCGCTAAAAACGATAAACTGATTTTTTCTTCGCTCATTGTATCGCGCCGTGGCGATCATGGTTGACTGAAGTCATACCATACTTTTTCGTTGGCTGGTTAGTCGATCTTTTCATGATTCTTGGTAGATCAATCTCGAATGTAGGGCGCAAAGTCTAGCCATTCTTGAATATGTTCATCGGGAATAAACTTTCCTTTGGGTCGTAACTTCTCTTCTTTAGGGATCCAATTCCAATCTTCATGGGACAAGACGATGCAGGGCACTCGAATCTCCTTTCCATTTCGGGCTTTTAAGAACACGTCCCTTTTTTGTCGTTCGTCGATTTTTCCCGCACCCGCCGTACCGCTAAACTCAGCCCAGGCTTTAAAGGTTTTTCCAGTTCCAGTGTGAGTCCACGTCCAAACGCGCCAGTTGTGTTTGATCGATTCCTTTACGCGGAGTTGCGTTTCTACTTGCCATTCATCGAGTGTCGAAGGGTTCGTCGTTGATGGAGGCAATCGATTTGCGGGGGCTGGGTTTTTGATCGCGAGCGAGATTTTGACGCGTTTTTCTTGTTCGAGAGTTACGTCGACGAGGTTAAAAAAGACCTGGGAAGTACGGCGAATTTTGTATTGTACAGGAATTTCTTTTGGGGACTCATAAAGTTCTCCTTGCACGGGTGTAGCGGAACTAAGATCCATGGACACGGAAGTCCGCTTAGGAGGCTTGCCGACGCGATCAGCGAATATCATCTTCCGCAGTATGCTCATCGTAGACGGCGGTTCGAATTCGGCATCAAAGAGCATCGCCATCGCATCGATGACGCTAAACCGTTTGAAATTGGGGGAATCAAACAGCATCATTCGCTCATTTATGATCTCGGTCAGGTTGCCGTTTTCCGGTAGGGAAAAAACCGTTTTCTTATCCCCGAAACTCAGCCAACCACGGATTGCTTTGAATTTGCCATTTTCGCGATACTGAACTTCGTCGACAAGCAATCGTGCTGCTTCCCAATGCTTGTTGTCGCCTCGAGCCAGAGTGCTGGAAACCTCGATTTCAATCCAGCGATACACTTGGCTGTTCAACGTTACCGTTCCGAGACTGCGCGCCGTGGCTACCACCAACTGTTCGGGGTCGTCAGCGATTTCGATCCTCCCATGCCACGTCGTTTCCCCTTCTTTTAAAGGTAAACCTGCGAGGTGCCAGAATCGGTTGTGACTCGACCAATCTTCTGGATTGATACAGTCTTTTTTAGCCCGCACAAGTTCATTCGGGTCTACTTTGGCAGGACCTGAAATCGTGACGGCGCAGATGGCCTTCAAGGACGGCATGTTGGCCTCCATCATTACGAAACCAAAGGGCTCCGCCTTTCTACTCGCCATCATGTAGCCCATGGTATCTCGGTCATCCTCTCGCATTCGTGAACTGGCGACGTAGCATGGAACGCGACCACCAAAACCGTCTTGGATCGATTCAATCCAAGCGTTTCTTTTGCCTAATTTTAGCAAATCCGGTCGAAGCACACGAATAGTCTCAGTGGCAGCACGAACGGAAGAGTCGCCGAAGAACAACGCGATAAAGTCGTGTAGACTCAAACGCTGTTCAGGGAGTGCGTCGGACGCAATTTCTCTTAGCCAATCGCGCTCTTTTGCAAAGGGAACCACGAGGCCGTGTAGGATGTCTCCAGAGACTCGGTCTCGGATCAATTGAGAGATTGCGTCCCCGCTAGCTCGGACATATCCCTCGGAAACATCGAGAAAAGTCTCTGACCTCCAGCGATCTACATCAATCTTCAAAAAGCCCGTTTCGCTATAGGTACCGGACGCGGAGTGGGTTGTCGTATCCATTTTCAGCCATACCGAGTTTGGACTTCCTTCTTGCCGTTCGAGGGAAAGGACGTGAAGCCTCATTTCGAACCTCACTTCCTTTTTACCTGGCCACCCTGCATGCCACAGAGTCCCTTTATATAGTGCGGAAGCCCCGGGTTCTTGCGGGATCGACGGGAATGCAAACGGCTTGGTGAGTGAGGTTGTAAGATTTAATTTGCAATTGAACCCGTTCACTATCTGGATGTCGTCCAATGACTTAAAGTCTTCGGGGCCGTTAAGGGTGATCGAATACGTTCCTTCCGCCAACGGGTTGACACCGTTACTTAAAATATGCTTTGCTCCAGTTTCCCTGTTCGTCACGATTACCAACCCATCGGACAATAGCTGAGCTGGGATTTCTCCGTCCGGGGAAATTTCAACGTTTCCAGTAATCGTTGCGGGCGGAGAAACAATCTCTTTATCTGGGTGGCCATTTGGGTCCGCCCACCACCAGGATCCCAAGGCTAAAAGAGAGATCGTGACAATGCCCCCAACCGGCCAGGTCCAACGAAAAGTTTTCGTCGGTTTGTCTGGAGTTACACTTATCATTACCGTGGAGGCTGAGATACTCCGACCATGAAGTTCTTGAGGATGCGAATCCGTCGCATTCCTATTATTTGCATGGATAGACTGCTCAAAGACTGGTGGGGCGATCACCGATAGCAGGGCTGGCGATTTTCTAGTTCTCCAGTTGAAGTACTCGGCAACCAACGTGGCGAGGTCGGATGATTGGGAATACGGTGTCAATCGATCAACAATTTCTTGCATCGATTGCGGACGCTCTGCGGATTGATTGGATACCATCTTTGTGATTAGGCTCGATAAGCCATCGTCGACATCGGGGCGAATCCAGGAAAGTTCCGCCATCAAACGGTTGGCTCCTGGAAGTACATAGGGGCGTTGACCAGTGAGAATCTCATGCAAAGTAACTCCGAGACTGAATATGTCTGCTAGAGTTGTCACTTCTTCCTTTCGAGAAAGTTGTTCGGGCGCCATATATGCCAATGTTCCGATGGCTTGATCCTCGCTGGACAGTAAAGTCTGGATCGAATGGTCACAAAACTGAGCCAAGCCTAAATCCAAAAGTTTCAAGATGCCATCGGGAGTGACTAGTAGATTCGACGGCTTCACGTCGCGATGCAGGATCTTTTGATCGTGAGCATATTGAAGAGCCGATGCTGCAAGGCGAATGATTTGGCAGGCATCTGAAACTGGCAGGGGACCCATGCGACTGAGTATTCGTCCAACATCGACACCAGCCAAGTACTCCATTACCAAGTATTGCTGGCCATCTTGCACACCGGCGTCCAAAGCCCGCACGATGTTAG